>JAHITX010000034.1 GCA_018817425.1 Pseudomonadota bacterium | reverse complement strand
GCCAGTTTCAAAACGCCCCATTTTGGCCGATCTTAAGCGTTGGGCTCAAATTTCAATCCTCGAAATACTTAATGTATTCCTGTGGTTGAAATTTTCTCCCGCCTTGAGCTTGACCAAACTGAAACGTTTTGAAAGTGGCTCTGTTCAATATCGGTATTACCAAAGAGAGTTTTCCTTTTCTTACAAAGTTCCCCCTTAGAAAAGGGGGATTAAGGGGGGTTGTAATAAAATTTTAGTATAAACCTAAATTAGAAAATAATATCAAAATATTTTCAAGAACTAAACAACCCCCTGGCCCCCTTTATTAAGGGGGAATTATATGGACCTACACCCCGAAAGGAATATAAATATGGCATCAAATTATTATGAACCGGAAGATCTGGCGGATTTTCCCGATATTACCCAATACGCACCGGATCAGGGCACTAAATTTTTTGATTACTACGGTGCCTCAACTTTGGCCGGCAAATTAAGTGAACGGGAAAAAACTCTTATTGCACTAACTGTGGCAATGACTCAGAATTGTCCTTACTGTATAGACGCTTATACTAATAAATGCCTCTCGCTTGGAATCAGTGAAGATGAGATGATGGAAGCCGTTCATGTAGGAGCTTCAATGATGGCAGGAATTACCCTTGTTCATTCAACCCAGATGCGAAAAATAATCAGAAAAAAGAGTATGTAAAATGGCTGTTTCAAATCAATTTGCTGCATTGAACAGATGCCCCGTTAATTTTACCGAAAAGCTGACAGGTCCGATATATGCTACAGGAATAGAAATATTGCAGTTAAATGTCGGAAAAAGATGTAATCTTTCCTGCAGGCATTGTCATGTTGAAGCAGGATATAACAGAGAAGAAAGTATGTCTGCCGATACTCTTGATTTGTGCCTGGAAGTAATTAAGGCAAACAGCGGGATTAATGTAATAGATATAACCGGTGGTGCGCCTGAGATGAATCCGGGAATAAGAAATTTTATTAAACAAGCTGCAAAACTTAATCGACGTCTTATAGCAAGATCGAATCTTGCCATACTGGCCGAACATGATTATTCCGAATTTGCTGATATTTATGCTCAAAACAATGTAGAGATAGTAACTTCGCTTCCTGATTGTGATGAAAGCAGAGCCGATCGGCAGCGCGGTAAAGGGTTTTTTAATAAGTTCGTACAAGCCGCAAAAATACTGAATGAAAAAGGTTATGGCAAAACCAAAAGCGGCCTTATTCTTAATCTTGTCCATAATCCGCTTGGCGCATATCTTCCGGCAAACCAGAAAAGTCTTGAGCAAAATTATAAGCTAAGCTTGAAAAACAAGCACAATGTAGATTTTAATACTTTGTTTTGCATAACCAATATGCCTATAGGAAGGTATCTTGATTTTCTTATGGCCTCCGGAAACTATGATGAATATATGTATGAACTATTACAGGCATTCAATCCAATGGCTGTTGAAAATGTGATGTGCAGAACAATGATATCTGTTGCATGGAACGGCAACCTGTTTGATTGCGATTTCAATCAGATGTTAAATATGCCTGTCAGTTCCCAATATTCTGATCATATCAGCAGATTTGATATCGAAAAGCTTAGCCTTAGGCCAATAGTTTTGCACAATCATTGTTACGGATGTACAGCCGGGGCCGGATCTTCATGCCAGGGTGCTATACAATAATGTCATGATCTCTATTATAATTCCTGTATTCAACGAGGAAAAAATAATACACGGACAGCTTGAGTCGCTGTTACCTGTTTCTGACGAAGACATCGAAGTAATTGCAGTAGATGGAGGCAGTAAAGACCGTACGGCAGAAATAATTGCGGAATTTAAAAGCATAAGGTTTCTGCAATCCACCAAAAAAGGACGTGCTGCACAGATGAATTACGGTGCAGACAAAGCAAATGGTAATATTTTACTCTTTTTGCATGCAGACGTATCTCTTCCAAAAGAATGGAAGTCTGAAGTTATAAAAGCAGTTGATTCCGGATTTATAGCAGGCGGATTCAGAATCAGGTGCGGCGGCAAAGAATCCCTTGAAAGTATAGACAGATTTTTTGCATATATTACCGGGCTTAGATCCCGATACGCAAAGTATATGTACGGCGATCAGGCAATCTTTGTTACAAAAAACGTATTTAAATCCGTATCGGGTTTTCCGGAAATTCCTATATTGGAAGATTACGAATTTTCGAGAAGAATTTTTAAAGCAGGTAAAATATTTTATTCCAGGCTTTGCGTTGATGTATCCTACAGGCGTTTTAAACATGGCGTTTTTACTGCTGCCTTACTGATGCATTTTATTCCATTGTTATACAGGATTGGAGTATCACCTCACAGGCTTGCAAAGTTCTACAAGGATATAAGATGAAAAAAGAGCTTCTGGTTTTGTTTGCAAAAGAGCCTGTTTGCGGGCAGGTTAAGACCAGACTGGGAAGAGATACAGGCATGAAAACTGCTTCAACCCTTTACGATCTTATGCTTCGCCATATAATTAATAATGTTGTTTCCGATAAAGATTATGACACAATAATCTATAAAACTTCTGAATGTAGTAAAGCATATTTTGATGAAACAGCCAAAGGTATGATTATAAAAGATCAGCCTGAAGGAAACCTGGGGCATAAGATGCAAGGTGTTTTCAAACTTGGTTTTGCACAAAATTATGAACAAATATGCATCATAGGAACCGATTGCCCTGATATATCCCATTTTGATATACAAAAAACATTTGAACTTCTTAAAACATGCAAGCTTGTTTTGGGCCCAACCGAGGATGGAGGATATTATCTTATCGGATTGTCCGGTTTTTATCCGCTATTATTTGAAGATATTGCATGGAGCACCGAAAGTGTTTTTTCTGCAACGCTTAAAATTGCTGAATCTTTCGGCATTAAATATAAACTGCTTTCAGTAAAAACCGATATTGATGAAATAACAGATCTTGAGAGATACATAGAAAAAGATCCTGAAGCAGAACTTTCTTTAGCTTTTAAAGAAGTACTCAGAGGGGCGGCGGCGTAAGCGCTAAATTAATTAATCTATAACAACCCCCTTAATCCCCCTTTTTTAAGGGGGAATGAATGTCAACAGGCTGTTGCAGAATGCTGATTTTCCCCATTTTAGAGATTGTAACTTTTTGATTTCATTGATTCTCAATTTTCTAAAATGTAGTTCCGTAACAGCCTGTCGAAAACAAATTTAATAAAATCGGAATCAAAAGCTAAATCTTTAATTGATAAAAATGATCAACTAATATCAATTACCAATGATAAGGTGATAACTTGAAAATAGTCATATCAAACAATCTGAGACTTTCCAATATTCCACCCAACATATATCAGTTAGTAACGGAAAAGCTTACATTGTCTAATCCCAAGTGGATGGATAATGAAAAAATGGGGCGCTGGAACAGGGGAACTCCAAGAGTTTTAAAGTTTTATGACAGGGTAAAAGGAGGGGGGCTCTGGGTTCCAAGAGGTTTTATGCGCCAGCTTATACTCCTTTGCAAACGCCACGGAATTGAATATGAAATTACGGATAAAAGGCGTTTGCTTCCTTTGGTTGATTTCAAATTTAACGGCTCATTAAAGCCCTTCCAGGAACAGGCAGTAAATATAATGCTTTCCAAGGATTTTGGAACATTGAATGCTCCTACGGGAAGCGGTAAAACCGTAATGGCGCTTTATATGATAAAACAACGCATGCAACCTGCATTGATAATAGTACACTCAAAAGAGCTTGCAAATCAATGGATCGAACGTATTGAAACTTTTCTTGGTATTGCCAAAGAAGAAATTGGAATAATCGGATCAGGGAAAAAGATAATAGGAGATAAGATAACAGTCGCACTTGTTCAGTCCGTTTATAAATGCATTGAAGAAGTCTCTTTAAAAACAGGATATCTTGTAGTTGATGAATGCCACAGGACTCCCAGCAGAACATTTACCGAGGCGGTCTCCGGTTTTGATTCAAAATATATGCTTGGATTATCTGCAACCCCCTGGCGCAGAGATAATCTTTCAAAACTTATATTCTGGTATCTCGGAGATGTTCGGCATGAAGTTGATAAAACAATGCTTGTTGAAAAAGGTGACATTCTGCCTGCTGAGGTTATTGTAAGAGAAACGGATTTTAATCCGTTTTTTGATCCTGTTAATGAATACAGCAAGATGCTCTCCGAATTAACCACAAACGATACAAGAAACCATCTTATAGCTTCGGATATTGCAAAAGAATCAAAAAATGGGAATGGATGCTGTCTTGTACTTTCAGACAGAAAAAAACACTGTGAAACCTTACAGGCAATATTAAAATACAGATATAAAATATCATCCGATTTGCTCACCGGCGATGTACCAGCTATTCAAAGGAAAGATATCCTTGATCGCCTTAACAACGGTGAAATAAAAGTACTTGTAGCAACGGGGCAGCTTGTTGGAGAAGGCTTTGATTGCAAATACCTGTCAACTCTGTTTATAGTCACTCCTATAAGGTTTGCAGGAAGAGTATTTCAATATCTTGGCAGGGTGCTAAGACCCGCGCCAGGCAAAAGTAAAGCTGTTGTTTATGATTATGTTGATGTAAATGTAGGAATACTTAAAACAGCTGCCAAATCAAGAGAAAAAGTTTATGATTCCTGGAAGATTTAAACTATTTCTATTGAGCCAGTTTCAAAACGTCCCATTTTGGCCGATCTCTGCGTTGGGTAAAAATTTTAATCCTCGAAATACTACATGTATTCCTGCGGTTAAAATTTTTACCCGCCTTGACCTTGACCAAACTGAAACGTTTTGAAAGTGGCTCTATTGTAAGATTTATGCTTTTTTTCTATCTCTTTTTTTTAATAACCCCAGCTTTCGCATTTTTGTTCTTAGTGTATTTGGATTTATATTAAGAAGTTCAGCTGCTCCTCCAGGCCCGTTTATTTTGCCGCCAGTCAGTTTCAATACTTTCTGAATGTGTAATGAAAGATTTTCTTCCAATTCCAAAGGTTCGTTTTTATCTGCCAAAAATTTAAGCTTTTCTGTATCAAATTGGGAAAATATGATCTTGGCTAACTCCGTTAAATGCGATATAGCTTTGCATTCTACATCATTTTCTTTGATATTAATCGGTTGGCTATAATTTTCCGTTTCTATTTTTTGCGAAATAATATCTTCAAATATGAGTGGAGCGGAAATATCTTGACCCTGATATTGAATTAATATGCGTTCTACATAGTTTTCAAGTTCTCGTACATTACCCGGCCAGTTATATGCTTTTAACTGTTCAATAGTTTTGGATTCAATTGTTGGAGGAGGAGATATATTTCTTTCTCTTGATTTTCGATTTATAAAGTAATGAACCAGTTCCGGGATATCACCCCTTCTTTCCCGTAATGGGGGTATTTTGAGTGGAAACACATTCAACCTGAACCAGAGATCTTCTCTAAAACGATTCGAATTTACCATACTTTTCAGATCCCTGTTTGTGGCGGCAATAATCCTTACATCTATAGGTATAGGCATGACACCGCCAACTCGTTCAATTTCTTTTTCCTGCAATACTCGCAAAAGTCTTACCTGTGCTTCCTGCGGAAGCTCCCCGATTTCATCCAGCAGTATGGTTCCCTTATGTGCCCGCTCAAATCTGCCGCGTTTTTGAAATAACGCTCCGGTAAAAGCCCCTTTTTCATGTCCGAAAAGTTCGCTGTCAATCAATGTATCAGGTATTGCCCCGCAATTAACCTTTATAAACGGCTGATTTTTTCGAGGAGAAGAATAATGGATGGCATTGGCAATTACTTCTTTGCCCACTCCGGTTTCACCAAGCAGAAGAACCGGAATATTTACAGGAGCTACCTGACAGACCATACCGAAAATCTGCTTTAGCCCAGCATCTTTACCTATGATTTCATCACCGGAAATATGAAGCATTTCCTGATAAAGATACCGGTTATCATCTGCCAGCATTTCTTTTAGTTTCAGCACCTCCTGATGTCGAAGAGCATTTGACGTAGCGATGGCAAAGGGATCATGCAACATCGACAAAAGATTTGCATGTTCACTTTTATATTGTCCTGGCCCGCTTAAATAAACTACCAGGGCAAACAGCCTTTTGTCTTGTATTTTCAAGCGCATGGTCATATTTGACAAGCCAAACCTGGATTTATCAAACAATAAAGCTACTTTCAGCATAGTCGGAAATAGCTCAGGGTTATTGACGATTATAACATCATCTAAACTTGCCCAATAGCTTTCAACCTCGTACCGGATTTCCGGGGGCAGAGGAATAATCTGATCACTCTTTTCTATCTTATAACGGCTGACCTGAGCCAATGCTTCTATAGCAGGAACACCCGGCTCACCCAGCACAAGATTCATTCCTGTTATTGGCATAAATTTTTCAAGATATTCCAGAGTATTCCACATGGCAGTTTTTATATCCAGGCTCCCACAGATCCGCATAGTCGCCTGACGGTAAAATTCGTTTGTATCTTCTATATCCATAAAATTATCCTGCTGAGCCAGTTTCAAAACGCCCCATTTTGGCCGATCTCTGCGTTGGGCTCAAATTTTAATCCTCGAAATACTCAATGTATTCCTGCGGTTAAAATTTTCGTCCGCCTTGAGCTTAACCAAACTGAAACGTTTTGAAAGTGGCTCTGCTCTATACAATTATAAGTAAACGGGGATACCGATACAATTTTATAGCACATTATTTATTCTTATAAAAATGATATTATTTCATATGAAAGATATTAATTTATATATAATTTTTAACAATACGATATTATTATATATTATACTTTGGCACGATTTAAGCAATCATCTAATATTTAATATGGCAATCAGAATACAAATTGAGTGTGATGAGGTAATTTGCCCGGTGGTAACAGCTATAACAAAGGACTAAACCATGAAACTAAAAGATAAGGTTGCAATTATAACGGGTGGCAGTGCCGGAATCGGCAAGGCTATCGCCCTTGGTATGGCAAATGAAGGGGCTAATATCGTAATTACTGCCCGGAATGAAGAAAGGCTCAAAACTGCTGAACAAGACATAAAGGCTGTTGGTGTTGAAGTCCTTGCTCTGAAATCTGATGTATCAGTGATCTCAGATATCAAAGGCATGATAGATAAAACCATAAAAAAGTTCGGAAAGATAGATATACTTGTCAATAATGCCGCTATCAGCGGTTCATCAGTTCCATTTCTTGAAAAGGACGAAGAAACATTTGATAGTGTTGTAGCTATAAACCAGAAAGGGTTTTTTTTCTGCACTCAGCTTGTGGCAAGAGAAATGGTTAAGAAGAAATACGGAAAGATTATTGGAATATGTTCTGCCCAGGCAAGAGTGGGTATACCACTGAATTCAGATTATTCCGGAACAAAGGGGGCGATGCTTGCCATGACCCGGGTTATGGCAGCTGAACTAAGTCCGATGGGGATTAATGTGAATGCCATTGCCTGTGGTTTGACAACTGACACCAAACTGATCTCGGAATCCAAATATCCGAAAGAAATCATTCAAATGATAGTGAACACAACCCCCATGCGACGGACCGCTTCGGTAAAGGATTATATCGGTATGGCCATACTTTTGGCTTCAGATGAAGGTTCCTTTATTACCGGTCAGACCATATCTGTTGATGGTGGAGCGAGTATGCCTTGATGGGAAGATAATTATTAATACCAAAACAGATCGAAGATGTCGGGTGAACCTTTACAAGATGAGGTTATCTTCGTCATTAAACAGCCCTTTTGTTGTTGTATGTCTTGCCTGACAGCGCTTGTTATTTGATAAGAGCCTCCTCAAAAGGGCTGTTCAATAGCGAAGATGAAGATAAAAATATAACAATTATGAAAATTGAAGGGGGAAAAGAAGAAAATGAAACGAACGAGAATTTTGAAGTATTTTGGGTTGTCACTGTGTTCGTTATTTGTTCTGCTTTTGTGTGGTGGTAATCTCCTTTGGGCTATGGATTTACCCAAGTTGATAGACAAGACCAACTGCAGTCAATACAAAGATCTGCTCATTCCTGCTATGTACCGTGCAATTGAACAAGGTGACTATTTTATTACACCGGGAAAAATAAACTTTAAATACAAACATACTAACGGTTTTCTTGCGGCAGGCCCAAAGAATGAGGGAAAATTTGACGTAACTCCTGATGGCGATTTGATCGATAAACGCACTGGAAAATACCCGGAAAATATTTACGGTTATCCTTTTCCCAACATTGATCTTAAAGATCCAAAGGCCGGGGTAAAAATCATATATAACTTCGAATTCCAAAGAAATCGTTTTATGGGTTCAAGAGATAAAACCCGTATTATGTGGATAGATAAAACAAGGGAAGAGCGTTATGTTCAAGGCTTGGATCAGCGCCTGTATATGAATGGCCGGCCGCCTGGTCAGGAGATAAGTAATCCTGATAAGGCTCTGCAGTACGAATTTTCAAATACTTTGGATCCGATGAGTGCCAAAGGAACTAATATATTGACATACATCTATATGGACAAAAGGGAAGATAGCAGTTATGTCTATGTTCCTGCCATTCGAAGAATTCGTCAAACCGGTTCAGGGATGAAGTCTGACCCCTATATGGGCTCTGATTCATGGAGGGATACAAATTATCTGTGGAGTGGTAAAACCCGCACAATGAATTGGAAATATATCGGCGAAAAGACAATTCTTGTTTCATTTACCAGTCCAAATATACTTCCGGCACAGGAATTTCCGGATGGAAGGATGAAAAGGGCCTTTCCCTATACCGGCACTCACCCCAAATTAGGTTTCGATGATCCAAAATGGGAGGGCGCATCATGGACTCCTCTTAATATTACCTATGTTCCAAGAAAAGTATGGATTGTGGAACAGATGCCTAAAGATCCGTATTATAACTGGGGGTTGCATGTAAACTATATCGATCAGAAAACTTATACCATATGGTACAAAGAGGTATATGAAAAATCCGGCGATTTCCGTACATGGCTCTCTTTTATAGTGCACTACAGTGAGGTGCCGACCGGTAAAAATAATACAGGGGATCATGATGCTATGCTTTTTATTGATGAAAAAGCCCGCCATGCTACATGCGTATCACGATCAACGGACCCGGAAGAAGATTTCCTGTTTATACCTGCTTCAAAACTGGACCCCGGCTTTTTTACTGTCAATAATTTCTTACTGCTGTCTAAGTAATCCGGATTCGTAAAAAGTAATTTCATTAAGTTTATTTAAAAAAAATAATCGGAAAGGAAATAATATGTCAAAGTATGATGTAATCATAGCTGGTGCAGGTCATAATGGATTAATGGCTGGTGCTTATCTTGCAAAAGCGGGACTTAACGTGTGTGTTGTGGAACATCAGGATAAGATCGGAGGTGGAGCTCAGACCAGAGAGTTAACGCTGCCCGGGTTCAAACACGATGTGTGTTCCACCTGGCATGGCTTTATTGCGCCCAACCCTGTAATAAAGGATGATGAACTTGAGCTGCAAGCAAAATACGGACTGAAGTACTTAAAACCTGAGGTTATGACCGGGGTAATTTTTGATGATGATTCAGTTTTTGTACTTCATCAGAACCTGGACAAGACCTGTCAATCCATAGCAAAGATTTCCGAGCATGATGCAGTGGCTTACAGAAAATTTCACGACTGGTCGATAAGGATGCTCGACATGCTGACAATGGGTATGTTCAACCCTCCACCGCCTTTTGGAGCTCAAATGGCGATGATGGATCAGAGCCCCGAGGGTCGTGAGTTGATAAGAGCACAGATGATAAGCGCCTGGGATGTGGTTGATGAGATATTTGAGAACGACAAGATCAAAATAGCTCTTTCGAGATATGCATCGGAAGCTATGATTAACCCATTTGTAAAAGGCACCGGTTTTACATTGTTTATATTCATTCCGATGATTCACAAATATGGTGGAGGTATCCCTGAAGGCGGTTCAGGCGAGTTAAGCGAGGCTATGGGCAGGCTGATAGAAGCCAACGGCGGGACTATCAAACTATCGAGCACGGTAAAGGAATTCAAGATATCAGATGATGAGGTAACAGGTGTTATATTAACAACAGGAGAAGAGATACTGGCCGGCAAGGCGGTAGTATCGGGTATGAGCATTAAGCAGATGTTTCCGGGCATGACCGGCGGACATCCGCTTCCTGAGGGTTTTGCACAAAGTGTAAAGAATCTGTCTCCCTCAAATTTTGCGCCTATACATCAGCATCTTGCATTAAATGAGGTCCCAAAATTTAAAAGTAGCGACAAAGATGTAAACGATGCTTTTTGGATTGAATTTTCATCATGTAGCAAGGAAGAATACTGGAATGCGTTTCATGCACTTGATCTCGGATATCCGAGGGACGATCTTTATCTTAGCATTTCATATAGCAAATGGGACAAGACGAGAGCTCCTGCTGGCAAACATACTCTTTATCTTTATGGTTTTGCTCCTTACGATCTGGCTGACGGAGGAGCACAGATGTGGAAAGAGAAGGGTCAGGAGGTAGCAGACGGTATTCTTAGTCATCTGCGTGAAAGAACGACTAACATGGGTGATAATAATATTCTGGGAAGGTCGTTTATGACGCCGCTGGATTTTGAGCAGCACAATCCAGCATTTGTTCATGCTGATATCGGCCATATAGGATGCTTTAACTGGCAGCTTTCCGGCAACCGTCCTCTTCCCGGATGGAATTACAGGATGCCGTTGAAGAAGTTATACTTGAGTAGTTCGAGTTCCCATCCGGGCACAGGAATAGTAGGTGGCGGCCGTGCAGCGGTTCAGGTTGTAATGGAGGATCTTGGGATTGATTTCGATAAGGTAGTGAAGAAATAATAAATATGCGGTGGGAATCCGCATTGAAATTTAAGAAAAGCCACACAAGATATAAAGTATTACGTGGCATATTGTTGGTATAAAGCCTTAGAAAATTATAACATGATTGATATGGTCGAAGCCATGTGCCGGGCGGCATTAATGAGAACGGAAACCAGGGGTCAGCATTACAGATCGGACTATAGCAAAAGGGATAACGATAACTGGCTGTGTAATATTACCGTTAAACTGGTTAACGGGAAAATGTATCTTGAGAAAAAACCGATCGTATGTCTGGACTATTCTCCGGAACAGATAAAAAAATTCATAGACAATAAATTTACCCTGTAGACTTTCATATAATGTTTTTGGCAAGGCCAGAAGGAGCCCCCCTGAGTAAAGCGTACAGTTGGTACGTTGTCGGAGGGGGGCGACTGATAACGCAGTCCAAAAACCTTATCTGAAAGGATATATAAAGGAAAGAAGGGATGAATGTAAAGATATATAAATTCGACCCGGCAATAGATGCAATGCCCTACTACACGACTTATAATGTTCCCTGGAAGAAAAATATAACGGTTCTTGAAATACTCGTATATGTCCATGAAAACCATGAAGCAATAGCATTTGATTATTCATGCAGGGGAAGAGTATGCGGGCGGTGTGCAATGATGCTTGACGGTGAACCGATGATGGCATGTTATACTCCCATAAAGAATGACCGTGATATCGTTATTGAACCCTTAAAAGGTTTTCCTGTAATTCGGGATTTTATCATAGATAAGAGCAAAATCCTGGAAAGAATAGCCAAAATAGAAGCAAGGGTAAGATCAAAACCCCTTGTACAAAGCGACATCACAGCAGTTATGGACCCGGCCCTGGCCAAAAAAATTGGTAACCTGGAATGGTGCTGCAGGTGTTTAAGTTGCGTTGCCGCCTGCCCGGTCATCAATGAAGATAAGGACCCTGAAAAATTTATAGGACCCGCAGGTATTATAGCTTTAGGATTACGTTACTACGACCCATTTGACGAAGCTGACAGGGTTTTAGAAGCTGTTCAAAACGGTCTCTATGCCTGCATCATGTGTGGAAACTGCAATAATGTTTGCCCCGCCGCTGAAATCGATCATCTGGAAGTATATTCCGAATTGCGAAAAGAAGCCCAAAAGAAAGGTTTGAACACATAGGCTGTGTTATTTATAATAAAGGCAAGATATTGTTGCCTACGATGGTGTTTGGCACTATGCCATAAATATCTGTATCAATAATTTTTGCAATAAGACATGGAGGAGGTAGTTATGGCTAATAGGTTAGCCGGCAAGGTAGCACTTATAACAGGTACTGCCAGTGGACAAGGAAGAGCGGCGGCACTGGCCTTCGCCCGGGAGGGAGCCAAGGTTGTAGGGTGTGATCTACAAAAAGGGCCTGCACAGGAAACCGTTGAGATGGTTCGTGCTGAAGGAGGAAACATGGTTTCTATACAGCCGGTAGATCTTAGCGATGAGAAACAAGTCAAAAGCTGGCTGGACTTTGCTGTGGCGCAATTCGGCGATTTCGACATCCTCTATAATAACGCATCCGGTGGGAGAGGAGGTACTATCGAAACTCTTACCAGAAAGGATTGGGACTACGACCTTGCCAATGAAGTAACGATTATTTTTCTTGCAGTCAAACATGCCTTGCCTGTTTTCAAGCGAAAATCCGGTGGGGTAATCATAAACACCGGTTCAATTGCTGGAATGATAGGTGCCGGAATGCCGGGCAACTGCCCCGGAAATCTTGTCCACAACGTTGCCAAAGGTGCAGTTATCCGCATGACCGTCCATCTCTCTGTGGAGTTGGCCCCTTACAACATTCGAGTCAATTCCATATCACCAGGAATGATCGATACTCCGGCTACACATGGCTTGTTGGTTGCCGGAGGTGAAAAACCTTTTACCGACTGTCTGCTGATCAGACGAATAGGAACTCCGGAGGACGTTGCCAAAGCCGCAGTCTATCTTGCCTCCGATGAGGCGTCTTATATTACGGGAATTAACCTGCCTGTAGATGGAGGTTGGACAGCATCCGGAGGATTAGGGCAATCGAATCCCGATATTGCCATGCTTTTTGCCACAGCTATGGATAAACTTGGTCATAAATAGGAGCTACCCATGCTTGCTTAAAGGCGCTTGGTTTAGACGGAAGAATAAACTGACAAAAGTATTGTGGAACCTGGCTAATTAACGGTTTATCAGCTCGTGAACTTACAAACTTATCAGTCTTATTTCGGCCTTATAGAATAACCTTCCTTTAAAGCACTTCCCGATGTTATAACAGCCTCGGAGCTGTTATCAAAGACTTTGGTTATTTTGACTTCTCCAATTTTTAGCCCAGGCACTACAAATTTCCGGTTGTCCACTCCACTCATTACGCTGTTTCCAAAAACTTTAAATATCTGGCCTGAAACAAGCCCCAGATTTTTTCCGGATGATATGGTTACTTTGTTGTCAGAAACCGATGAAATAAATCCCTTCCACTTTTGTTCCTTCATGATGTTGCAAATAGAGCTTACAGACGATGACATATAGTGTTTCAAAGCCATTTTCAGAAAAACTGCATCGAGTTTACCGGATTTTACAAGTTCAACCCCGGCTTTGTCGGAATCTGCTTTATAAGTATAATTTTCATCGAAAAGTTTTGTTCCTGTTTCGGTTTCAAAAAGTTCAATACGAACAGTCATGCTTATTTCAGGAACTGTTTTCTTCCAGAACCATATACCGCGGGATTCATCACTGGCTATTATGTCTATTACCGATCCTGCCAGGATTGAAGTCAGGCCTAATTGCCTGCCTGCCTCACAAAGCTCATATGAATCAATGTTTCCTGATGCCAGTCTTGGAAGTTCTACAAAAGCCGAAGGATAATTTTTATTGCCGGTTTTTAAAAAAAGTAAATCAGGATAATTCTTTTTAATATTTTGGGTAAACTCTCTGGAAAGAGTTTCTTTAAAACCCATTGCACCATAAATGGTTTTGTCTTCAAAAATTGTTATACCTACACTCTTTTTAAGGCTTCCGGGAATAATTTTTTCAGCGGCTTCTTCCGGTTTTGCATTATCTTCCACCACTGGAATATTTACAGCAACAGGCCCAACAGGTATGGATAAACCGGTATTCTGCTGATCAATCGGCTCTGGCTCTATAACGGCTTCCTTTAACAAAGGTTTTTCTTTTTCCATGTCAGCTGTTTTTTCCGGGAGCAATTCCTGCTTTTTGGGTTCAATTTCTTTTGCTGCTACAACAGTGCTTTCCGGTATTTCGGTCTTAGGCTTCTTTTCTTTATTTGCTAGTTCATTTTTTTCTCTTGGATAAAAAACAGCTGTTACCCTTTCGTTTTTATCTCCTTCAACCTTTGTTTTACCTTCCTTACGATATACGATTATTTTAGATCCGGTTATAAAGTTTTTCTGCTCAACCACCTTTGAGCCTTCACCTCTTAACGTAAGGATCATAGTATCGGAAATATATTCCGCCTCTTTTGTAACAGCAGTCATGTCCTTGGATTTTATATTCACATTTCCGGTAGCAACAATTTTTTCAATCGCTTCATCAGTTCCTGATGCTGCCTGATCTTTTGCTTTACCTTTGTAAAATATTTTCAATTTGTCCGACTTTATAACAAATTCACCCTGAGTTGCCTCAACTTTTCCAATAAATTCAGCAAACTTTGCATTACTGTCAGAAATCAGGCTGTCTGCAATAATATGGATTTTTTTGGTAGCCTCAGCACCTAAAGAGACATCGCCATCAGCTGAAACACCTGGGGAAAAGAGAATTATTATCAAAAACAAGATAAACGAATAATACCATGCATGGCAAAAATTTAAAGGCAACCGCATACGAGATATCATTTATATTTCCTTAATAATCAAGATAGTTAGACATAAGCCGATATAGAAAAAATTTTTGAATTTTTTTAGCATAGCACATTATGTATCAGGTATCTAATAATTTTACGATAAATATTTTTTAACATGTTAAACCGTATATGCACTAATAACCAAACAATTCCAATTTGAATCAAAATAATCTTTTAAAAATCGCTATAAGCCTTTATTGACTTGATTACCCACTTCTGGTAAGTCTGCGCAAACAATAAATAACTGGCTTAAAAACCTTAATATTTGAAAGGATTATATAAATTATGGAAAGAACTTTATCTCTCATAAAACCGGATGGAGTATCACGTTCTCTGATCGGAGACGTAATTAGCCGTTTGGAGAAAAATGGTATTAAAATTGTAGCCATGAAAATGATTCATTTGACAAAAAAAGTTGCTGAAGGCTTTTATTCTGTTCATAAAGAGCGTCCTTTTTTTGCAAGTTTAACCGATTTTATGTCAACCGGCCCGATTGTTGCGTTGGTGCTTGAAGGCGAAGATGTAATTTCAAAATACAGGGGATTAATGGGAGCAACAAATTATAAGGAAGCAACTCCTGGAACAATTCGTGCGGATTTTGCGACTGATATAGAAAAAAATATTGTGCATGGTTCAGACTCACCCGAAACAGCTGCTTTTGAAATAGGTTATTTTTTTAACAGCTTTGAAATAACTGGCTGATGGCGCAAAAAGTCAATCCAGATAACATTACAATTGTCATGGTCCGGCCCAGGTTTCCTGAAAATATAGGATCAGCTGCAAGGGCCATGCTTAATATGGGAATAACAAATCTTGTAGTTGTTTCACCTGAAAATTATGACCTTAATAAAATCCGAAAGCTTGCAACACATTTTGCTTCCGATGTCATTGATGGTGTAAAAATATTTGAAAATCTTAAAGAAGCTCTTTCTTCATATAATTATGTAGTCGGAACAACAGCACGTCTTGGCGGAGAGCGGGCTGTGGTTTCAACTCCATCGAATATGGCAAAAAAGCTTGCAGATCTTTCTCAAAACAACCGTATTGCAATTTTGTTCGGTTCCGAAGACAGAGGGCTTATAAATGAAGACATACGCTTTTGCCATGAGCTAATCAATATTCCATCTTCGGATTTTTCCTCTCTTAATGTTTCTCAGGCAGTTTTGCTTGTGTGCTATGAGCTTTTTCTTGCAGGAATAGAAGAAAAAACAAAATATTCTCCAAGGCTTGCCTCAAGGCATGAGCTTGACGGAATGTATGAGCAGGTAAAGGAAACACTTGTCAAAATCGATTATATTAATCATGAAAATCCCGATTACTGGATGAATAAAATACGGCATTTTTTTACAAGGGTTGAACTTCGTGCCGGAGAAGTTAGTATAATCAGAGGTATTTGCAGACAAATTAACTGGTATGGAAAAAATTCATATAAAAAAGGAATCGAAGGGAAAAAGAATTAAGTTCTTTGTAACTACTCAGGTTGTCAGGTTCACGGTTGATTATCTTGAGCCCTTCATCACTCTCTAACCTTGAACCTGGAACCTGGAACCTGGAACCTGGAACCGTGAACCTGGAACCTGGAACCGTGAACCGTGAACCTGGAACCGTGAACCGTGAACCGTGAACCTATAATATTTACAGTTGTTTAAAGGTATCTTTGCGTATATCTTTGTGCAAGCGGATATCTTCTGCCATAACCAAAAGCCTTTGATGTAACCTTCAGGCCGGGAGCTGCCTGGTGCCGCTTATATTCATTTCTATCAACCCGTAAAATTACATCTTCTACTATTTCAGGATCAAAACCTTGCGCGATAAGCTCTTTTGCACCTTTAAGCTCTTCAATATATCCCTTTAAAATGGCATCAAGAAGATCATAGGGCGGAAGATCATCCTGGTCTGTTTGATCAGGTTTTAGTTCGGCGGAAGGAGCTTTTTTAATTATATTGGCAGGAATGATTTCTTTATCGCGGTTTATAAAATGCGCTATTTCATATACAAGAGTTTTGGGGATATCTGAAATTACGGCAAGCCCACCGTTCATATCTCCGTACAAAGTACAATAACCGACTGCAAGCTCTGACTTATTTCCGGTTGAAAGAAGTATACGGTTTTCTCTGTTTGACAATGCCATCAATATGGTTCCCCTAATTCTAGCCTGTATATTTTGCTCCGTTACTTCAGGCTCATTTTCTTTAAATGAAGGAGAAACAACTTTTAAAAATTGAGCAAAAATATCGTCGATAGGGATTACATCATATTTTGTTCCAATATTTGCCGCAAGTTTTTCGGTATCCTCATAATTATCTTTTGATGTATATGCCGAGGGCATAAACACTGTCAGCACATTTTCAGGGCCCATGGCTCGCACCGCAACAAATGCAGTAAGTGCCGAATCAATCCCGCCGCTTAAACCAAGTACTACTTTGGAAAAACCGCATTTATTAACATAATCATACGTTCCCATTATAAGTGCTTTTAAAACTGACTCCGTATCACTTTTGGATACAGTATGTATGTTTTCTTTCAAATTTATGCCGGATTGATCTTTTGTATCATAAAAAATCATATCTTCATTGAAATCGCGGGCAAGAGCTATTATTTCACCATTTTTATCAAAAACAGCGCTTGTTCCATCAAAAAGAACGCTGTCATTTCCTCCTACCTGATTTACAAAAATAAACGGCACTTTATATTTGCGTGCAATAGAGCCGAACATGTTGAATCTGAATTGCTGTTTTCCCATATGAAACGGGGATGCTGAGATATTTATCAGCAGTTCTGCGCCCTCTTTTATCAACAGGCTAACCGGATTCAAATGGTAATGTATGTTTTCCAGGCTGCTATTATCGTTCCATGTATCTTCACATATAGCGATACCGATTTTTTTATTTTTATAGATATAAGGAGTAAATTTTGAACCGGCTTCAAAATATCTGTTTTCATCAAACACGTCATATGCAGGAAGCAGTCTTTTATTAACTTTATGAAGTGTTTTTCCGTTTTCAAAAAGAACCGCACAATTATACAGATGATTTCCTTCATTACTGGTATTTTTATCCACAAAACCGCAGATTACGCCTATCCCCCTAATTTCATCTACAAGCCGGGAAAGATATGAAAGATTTGTGTCAATAAAATCCTTTTTTTCAAGAAGATCGCGGGGAGGATAACCTGTAATTGCAAGCTCAGGGAAAACCACCAGATCACAGTTATGTTTTATAGCTTTATCAGCAAAGCTTTTTATCATGTTACAATTATATTCAAAATCACCTATTACAGGGTTAATTTGCGCTATGGCTATTTTCATATGATTTACTTTCTGACAGTCTGATTTTCCGCAATAAGTGCTCCGGCAATCTCAATATCATAGGCTGCGTTGGGGTTAAACCTGGAACCATCATAGATCGCAGCCGCCTGTTTTACAGCGCTGTAAGGAATCCAGCCGTGTTCTTCCCATAGTTTATCATCATCATTATTCCAGAGTCTGAAACAGATTTCATCCTTTGGCTTTTTAACATACATCCTAACTTTATGATTTTCAGGAAAAGGATAATAATACAAGCCTCTTTTATCTTTCATATATAAATTCCTAAATTATAAATTCCAATTTAAATTTTGATAACATATATTACAGTTTTTATTCAAACGCCATTTCATTATTATTTATTTAAAAATATTTTTAAAAAGGCGGGTGCTTGACAAAATATTTAAAAATGTTACTCTCACGCCATTTATATGTCAAGATACAGGTTATAAATTGTTTATAATAGAGCCAATTTCAAAATGTTTCAGTTTGGTTAAGCTCAAGGCGGGCGAAAATTTCAACCGCAGGAATACATTGAGTATTTCGAGGATTGAAATTTGAGCCCAACGCAGAGATCGGCCAAAATGGGGCGTTTTGAAACTGGCTCAATAGTTTTTATTAACACCATTTAAGATTACTATCTATGAAAAATACTGACCTTTACTCGGATGCTCATCTTGTTGTTGCTGCGATCAGGATTCTTGAACATCGTAATTCTGCCTCGCCGTCTATAGGCAATATCTGCGAGTTTCTTTCATTTTCTCTTGAGCAGGGCAATTATATTTGCAGAAAACTTGATGAGACCGGAGTAATAGAAATTGTCGAAGGCGCATTCGGTACAAGAATTTTTTTAAGAGACCATCTTGCTTTAGAAGAAATCCCTAAAAATATTAAAACAAGCAGTATAGATGAAGAGTTGAAAAAATTTCAAGACTCCCGGAAAGAGTTGGTCCAAAAGGTTGCATCCATTAAGGCAGAGCAGGACGAAAAGCAAAAAAATCTTTTCGCTAAACTCGAAGATCAGCTTAAAAAGCATCTTGAGAAGAAGTAGGAAAGATTTAAACCCTGTTTGCAAATACTTTTAGATTATGGGGTAAATATTCAGGTTCACAGTTGAAGGGTTCAGGGGTTCAAGGTTAGAGAGTGATGAAAATTAAACATTGTAAAGATCTTGATTTATTAATTATCTCAGGAAATATGAAGGGCTCAAGACAATCAACCGTGAACTGTGAACCGTAAACCGTGAACCGTGAACCGTGAACTTTGAACCGTGAACCTTGAACTGTGAACCTTGAACCGTGAACCTTGAACCGTGAACCTTGAACCTTGAACTGTGAACCTTGAACTGTGAACCTTGAACCGTGAACCTTGAACTGTGAACCTTGAACCCTTCAACTGTGAACCTTGAACCCTTCAACTGTGAACCTTGAACCTAAAGAGTAATTCAAACCCCGCTAAGTCAATCCGATTTTCCAGTTCCATTTGCCTTCTCTTTTTTTCATTCTTATATCAGCAGGCAATGGTTCTACAAGGTTAACAAACATACTGTACCCGGCCTTAATAAGTTCTTCTTTTTTATCCTTCAGATCTATACTCCAGTTTGGATATACCCAGAAGTTTGAGCCGTATTTTTTTACCCAGGCATGCTCGCCTTTCGGGCTGATAAATGAAAAATCGGTTTGAACCTGGTCGGAAAGCGTTCTTGATATAGATAAAGGCCAGTTTCCTGAAATAACCATCCCTAATGGAAGCGGACTGTTTTGTATCAGATTAAGATAATCATCACGCCCCAGCTCAGGACTTGCAATTACGCCTGAAAATCCAAGAGAGTGTATTACTTTTAATGCAAGAACATTTGCTATATTGCAAAATGGCCCGGCCCAGATATTTAGATTTTTCATGCCGCTAAAAAAAGCAATCTGCCAGGGAACATTTAAAACAAAATTCTTGCTGCCCTTTGAAAGTAAAAAATCTATATTTTCCTTAACTTGTTTTTCTTCATCAGGCCATACTACTGGCGGAAGCCACCAGTAACAGGAGTAATCAATATTATTTTCTTTAACATATTCAGGATTAAACCATAAACCGGTTTTCACACCTTTATTAAATTTCGCATGATCCCTGTAAATATTAACTTCGTAATTTGATTTTTTCTCTTTAAACATTTTTGGCAATTTTGGGGTAAATGATAATTCCGGCTCATTTGTCACAGATACTTCTTTTATTTTACTATCAAGCCCGGATATCATATCTTCAAGAGCTTTTTCACGTCTGTCTGTAAGAAACACAAAAGATCCCGTTGCAGATTTTTTCCCTGCTGGCGGTTTTATGTATAAGCGCCCTCTTTTGGGGACAAATTTGCCCACGCGCAATATATTGTGCGAAGCTTCATCTTCATAACCAATGCGCAAAAGATCTCCGGGCAAAAGCTCTTCATTGGGCGAAAGCCATGGGTTTTGACCAGGCCCGCTAATTTTACCTATAAGCAACCCCGAGCCTGTCTGATTGTTTGCGCTTACAGGATTATGCGGCCTCTGCGGGAGAAAATTGTAGTGGCTGCCGGATCTTCCAAGAGAAAGAGAAAGCAGTTCAAGAGCATTTTTTTTCTGTACCGGGTCACTTCCCTCATCTCTTAATATTTTATAAGCGCTTACAGTATAATAAACATAGTGAGGGCCTTTTTTTCTTCCTTCGATTTTCCATACGCTTATTTTGGAAACCGGCAGTAAAACCTTTGCTAAAACATCAAGGCTAAGATCAATACAGGAAAAGAACCTGCCTGATTTGCCTTTCTGATTGTAAATTCTTCGGCATGGCTGCACACATCTTCCGCGAAGCCCGCTTTTACCACCGAAATAACTGCTCCAGTAACATCTGCCTGAAATTCCGTAGCAAAGTGCTCCATGTATAAAGAGTTCAAGAGATAGCTTTTCAGGGCAAGCTGCGGCAAGAGATTTAATTTCATCAATAGAAAGTTCTCTTGGTATAACAACCCGGTCTATATTAAGCTTTTCGCGTACAAGCTTTAATGCCGCAGGAAAAGTTACATTGGAAAGCGTAGAAAGATGAAGCTCGCCTTTAAATCCCGTTTGTTTTGCAAGATCAATAAGTGCAAGATCCTGTATTATGAGGCCATCGGGCTTAACCTGCTTCGATAGCTGCGCTATAAGATTTGCGGCAAGTAAAAGATCTTCATGTTTTAAAAGAGAATTTATGGCAACATATACTTTTACTCCATTATCATGAGCAAGTCTTGTAAGAGGAGCAAGTTCACTAATCGTAAAATTTTTCGCCTCCATACGGGCGGAAAAGTCTTTAAGCCCACAGTAAACGGCATCGGCCCCGGCAGCAATTGCAGCAAGAAAAGAAGCTTTATTTCCCGCAGGAGCAAGTATTTGAGGTTTGTTATTATCCATAGGCCTTTTTAAAAGATATTAAGCTATATTGCATTTTGCATATCAATTTATAATTTTAGCTCTGTACGGTCAAGGATATAAGTATGTATTTTAATTGTCGGAATGTTCCAATTACAGATTGATGTAATCGGAATAGAATTATCACAATTTCTATAAATGATAACATCCTATTATAACAAAATAAAATAAATATATTTATAAATTATGACCCCTATAAATATGCGACTAATCCGCAAGGTTTTGCGTATTAGCCTTGACTTTTCCGCAAAATACTACTAAAAAGTCACCATGAAAAGGTATTTATATGATCAGATCGTAAAAGATCTCAAGAAAAAAATGGTTATCATAACCGGCCCTCGCCAGGTAGGAAAGACATATTTGTCCAAGGAAATAATGAAGGAGTTTCCATCTCCACAGTATCTAAACCATGACAACGAAAATGACCGGCGGATAATCCTTCAGCAATCATGGCGTTTGAATACAGGACTTCTTGTTTTTGATGAAATACATAAAATGAAGAATTGGAAAGTCTTCTTGAAAGGAACCTTCGATTCCAGACTTGAAGGACAGACAATTCTGGTAACAGGAAGTGCCAGGTTAGAGACTTATCGTCAGGCCGGAGAATCGCTTGCGGGAAGATATCTTCACTTACGACTTCTGCCATTCTCTGTAAAGGAATTATCCAACGACCTGGCTCCTTTTGATGCATTAGAAAAGCTTAATAGTTTTGGCGGTTTTCCTGAGCCTTTTTTATCCGACTCCGAAGAAGAAGCTTCGCGATGGAGAAATCAGTATTATAGCGACCTGATCAGAGAAGATATTTTTGACTTTAGCAGGATTCAGGAACTAAAGGCAATGAAGGAACTTGTTGAGTTACTACGCTATAGAGTGGGGTCCTCCATGTCTTATACCTCGCTTGCAGAAGACCTCCAAATTTCACCCAATACAGTCAAAAAATATATCTCAGTTCTTGAAAGCCTTTATATTATATTCCTTATTCGTCCATATCATAAAAACATTGCACGTTCAATTCTGCGGGAACCGAAGGTTTATTTCTATGACAGTGGCTTCGTAAGAGGAAACGAAGGTGTTAGGCTAGAAAATACTTGCGCTTTATGTCTGCTCAAACATGTGCATTATCTTTACGATGTGCGCGGGAAACATGCCGAATTGAACTATATCAGAACCAAAGAAGGCAAAGAGATTGATTTTGTTATAGTCATGGAAGGGGCTCCCCATAAATTAATCGAGGTAAAACTTTCCGACAAAACTCCTGCAAGGGCAATGCATTATTTTGCCGGTCAGTTTAAAAATACCCAAAGCATCCAGCTTGTTCACCATCTTCACCAGGAAGAACATCTGGCCGGAATAGATATTTTACGTGCAGGTGACTGGCTGGCAGGACTTGAGGCGTGATAGGCGGAATACATTCCCCGTAAGCATCGCGTATTAATACATTAGCAACTACTCCACAGATTGTCATACCGGGCTTGATCCGGTATCCGGAACTATATAATTCGTTAAAGTTTTCCTGACAATTTCCAGTTAACAAATTACAAATTGACCTGTAAGTCCAATTTATTAGACATATTGGTTGATATATCATGAAGAATTTGATTCAATTTCCCGCAGAGTTTGATTACAATTTGCTGTTGCATGCGTTAAGGGACTACAAAAAGCCAAGAGATAAGATCAGGGGTCTTCTCAAGAATAAGGATATCGTCAGGGTAAGGGACTTTATGTGTTGGGCAAGGAGTATAATAAGCCCAAAAAAAGTATTCAATATTGGGGTTCGGATTGAAGATGCCGGCGATCAAAAAAAATTTCTAGCTGCTTCCCCTGAGAAGGCGCTGTGCGACATGACAGCAATGCAAACTCATATTACAACGAAAAGGGAAATGAAGGAATTTCTCAAGTTAATGCGATTGGATTATAGTGTTAACAAAGGAGCCAGTTTCAAAACGTTTCAGTTTATACTGATAGATATTTGATACAACATGTAAGGAGCCTCAAATGATACAAAAAAACAATCCGGAAATTTATTGCCTAAGCGAGCATTTGGCAATACTGGTGTTAAGGTATCGAGACTTTGTAATCTTATGAATGCGAACTTATTTGCCATCAAATTGTGTAACTGATAGTTTTATTCCTCGCAAGTACATTAATTTTGACTTTATGAAGATATTAATATAGAAATTAAACAACATACTGAATAATAAGGAGATGATAAATGAGCTTGGACTCTCTTGTAGATACAATAAAAAAACATCCTGATTATGGCAAAGCCGGAATGATATTATGCCATAATGGTGTAGTAAGAGGAACTTCACGTGATGGCCGTAAGGTTTCAGGAATTAAAGTTGCGGTAGATCATATTAAATTAAAAGAGATAATAACCAAAAGTAAAAAAACCCCTGGAATTATAGAAGTCCTGGTAGAAATTTTTGAGGGTAAAGACCTTAAAATCGGAGATGATGTAATGTATCTTGTTGTTGCCGGTGATATACGTGAAAATGTTATTTCAACGCTTCAAAATACACTTAACGAAATCAAGACAACCGTAACCACAAAAACTGAATATTTTATATGACAACAAATAACAATCAAACAAAAACTGATGGTGCTGATAAAATACTTGCCGAAGTCCGACGTGAAAGAGAACTTCGTGAAAAGACTTACAGGGAACGGGCGCTTAAAATATTCCCGCATGTTTGCGCAAAGTGCAGCAGGGAATTTGAGGGCAAAAAGCTTCGGGAGCTTACCGTACACCACAGGGACCATGATCATGATAATAACCCTCCGGACGGCAGCAACTGGGAGCTTTTGTGCATCTACTGTCATGACAATGAGCATTCGCGGAATACGGATGCCCAATGGTATGGCCCGGAAGACCCAGGAAGTGATCAGGGCCCGTCTCTAACTCACAATCCGTTTGCTAACCTTGATGCACTGCTTAAAAATAAAAAGGTATAAAGGCAAAAAGCTCATAAACTCTTAAGCTGGTAAGATCGAACAATCTATGGCCCGTTCATCAATTACTAAATATGCATGGCTGTCTATTTTAGCAGCTATTTCCACCATCGTATTGAAAAGCAGCGCATACTTTATTACCGGATCGGTAGGTTTGTTATCCGATGCGGCAGAATCATTGGTTAACCTGCTCGGAGCTGGAATAGCGCTTGCCATGCTTACTATCGCAGCCCGCCCTCCGGATGAGGAACATCTTTTCGGTCATGGCAAGGCTGAATATTTTGCATGCGGCGCAGAAGGCGTGCTAATTCTTCTTGCAGCAATCAGTATATCAGTAATGGCCGTTAATCGCTTTATCAATCCCGTACCTATTCAGGAAATAGGAATCGGCTTGATTATTATTGCTATCGCATCTTTGATAAATTTTGTGGTTGCCCGTATATTGCTTTCCGCAGGAGAGAAAAACAATTCTGTTACTTTAGAAGCAGATGCGCATCATCTCATGACCGATGTCTGGACTTCCATAGGTGTCTTTGCCGGAATAAGCGCAGTTGCATTAACCGGATGGCAACCCCTGGATCAGATAGTAGCTCTTTGCTTAGCCTGTTATATTGGCTGGATGGGCTTTAAGCTGATCAGGCGTTCGGTTTTAGGGCTTATGGATTCGGCATTGCCGGATGAAAAATGTAATGGTGTGATAGAAGTTCTGGAAAAATATAAGAGCAGAGGAATAGATTATCACGCCCTTCGAACAAGACAGGCCGGATCACGCTGCTTTGTATCGGTGCATGTTCTTGTTCCCGGAACATGGACGGTGCAGCATGGGCACGAACTGCTTGAGGAACTGGAAGAAGATATCCGCAAAGAAGTTATGTACGTTACCGTGTTTACCCACCTTGAACCAATAGAAGATCCGGTTTCGGAAGAAGATATAGAGCTTGACCGTTGCAGCAAATAACAACATCTTTATCAATTTACTTGTATGATTTAGTACTGAACAGCAAAATCATCGAAATACGTGTAATGGGCGAAATCCCCGGTTGCGTGAAGTGCGATGCCTGAATGGTCTATGGCACCGGTATCCGGGGTTAGAAAAGAGCCATCTTTAATAATTGTATCGGATAGAGTATCAATACCCATACTGTTTTTTAGTAGTTCTGCTAACTGTTCAGGCGGGCTTACAATTTCTGTGTTAATTCCATCCCATGTTACAACTGTCATATAATCATTCACATCATTCCAGTTGCTTACATTATCTACGGGCCAGTGAATCATGTTATTGGTACCGGTAATAAGACGGGGATTACTCCGCCTGTTATTGTCTATAGGACTGTTATTTGGTGTCCCGTGATTATTTTCATTAATATAATTACCATCTTCATCAATATCATCACCATTGTCATCACTATAATATACCCTGATGTAATTCTTTCTATCATTAAGTGTAAATGCTGTTGCTCCAACCTCGGTATTTTGAACTGTTAATTGTTCATTTTCAAACTGAATGCCATTCCAGTAAGAAATTGTCAGGTTACCGGCAGCATTGCCAACTGACAAACTTCCTGAAGTTATAATAGGAGTTCCGCTAATTCTCGCTTTAGCACCACTGTTCTTGCCTTCAATAATAGCATTATTAATTAGAGCAGTTCCTCCGTTTGTAAAGGATAGTTGATATGCTTCTATAAGACGCACCTGAAGATTGGACCAAGGCACAAGATTATCAGATGAGTCTACAACAAAATCAGTATCTGACAGTACTTTATATGCGAGCCATGTAAAAGCACCACCCTGCCTCTTCCACAAAACAATAGCAGGGCTTGAATATCGAACCCAATAGAAGATAGGCCATTCCAATTCCAATCCAATAGGGTCTTGGAAAACACCGCTAGGTGTGTCAGACGTGCAAGGCGTTAATCCTAAAGGGATGTTATCTGCTTGACTCCAAGGCCCCCCTAAAAAAGGCTTTTTTTGTTTTGTCTTTAAGTATGAAACCCCATAAAACTCCCTGTCATCCCCGCTGCCTGCGACCTTGAAATTCAATCCTGCCATATAATACGGCTCACCATTTCTAATCTTTACCTGCAAATCATAACTAAGGCAGCGGCCTGCATCCTTCCATGATGGAGTAAAGTTAATCCCGCCGCCACTGCCGCTCTTTAACTGCAGAAAGCCCCATGTGCCGGAACCGGCACCAAAACCACTAAGAGAAGATCCCATATCCAAGGCATTATCACCATCAGTCGGAGCAGGCGCTTGTGAGCCTATCTGAGTACCCGTATCAAAATTATCAAGATTCTCAAAAGTATCTAAAAAGTGCCGTTTAGCAGGACTCGGTGATGCAAATTTGATTTCTTTTCTTGTCTCAAAAGGTGTGCCCTTTTGAACAATGCCGGTTGATGTGATTTCAAAATCCGTAACTTTAAGTTCAAACCGCTCCGTACCGGATATGATAAATTCCTGGTTGTTTAACTGCGATCTTATGTCCCAGTTTGCAAGAGTGTAATCCTTGCCCGCCATTGCAAGATCATAGGCACGATCAATACCGCTTCCGGACACCTGGCCTATTGTTGAGGTAGATGTCATATAAAACATGCCAACTCCCAGCGCAGCGGCCATGGTAATTCCCACAATCACAAATAAGAGAGCAGATCCTTTTTTATTAAAGTTAATCATGATTATTGTCCGGTTTCCCTGCCCAGAATAACGATATCAGGGTTTGCTATGGGTATGGCAGCATCTTCAAAACCTTTTAATACCAATGTAAACTTCATAAGCATCACAGTTGCGGATGTGTAATCCGGACTATTTGGAAAAGTGGGTGAGCAATTGGTGTCATCAGCATCTGTACAATAAGTCAAATTAAACGTACTTACATTGTTTGCAAGTATATCACCGCCTGTGCATGAAACAGAACAATCGGTACAATCCGAATTTGTTTTAAGATATAAAGTACTGTTTCCGCTCGTCCAGTAAATAGTAGTGGTATCTTCCGTTCCTGATGAGTCTCTGTCGATTTTGTAGGTAATTTTTTTATCGCTTCCGCATGTAATAGAACTGATAGAGGAAAATTCCTTTTTCAGCCTTGCAATGGAAATCTGACCCTGTTGTGCTGTTTGTGCATTTTTTTTTGACATAACATAAGCTTTTGCCAATTCGGAAATTCCCATTCCCGCCACAACGGAAATGATTGAAACCACGACTATGGAGGTAATTATCTCAATCAGCGTAAAACCCCGATTATTAATTACTGTATTATTAATCAAAAACCTTATTCCTCTCTGACGGTAAAAAGCGCAGACAGTGTTTCGCCTTCATCATTTTTTATCTTTACCTGGAGTATATTTTCCGCTTCGCCACTTGTAATAGGCTGAATTATATTACTTGAATCAAATTTAACAAATCTGTTTAATACTACATAATATCGTCCGTAGCTGTTGTTTTTTTCTGTTGAATCTGCCGTTCCAATCTGAAAATTTAAATACCCAAGAAGACGAATCCATTCTGTTGAACCATCGTAAACTGTAGAAGTCCAGTCCGGTTCTGTTGAACACCCCCCAGTTGTTATACAACGATAAAAATGACCATTTGGTTTTGCACGAATTACAATATCATCTTCTTCATATGGAGCATTTGAAGAAGTCCAGACACCGGCCTTCCATGTTACACCGCCATCATATGTAACACCATAATCGTGCCAGACGGGTTCTGATACACCGCTTGTACCGCTGCCTGTACAAATATAAAACCTTCCGTTCATTTCCACCGGCAATACTTTATTGTCGACAGCATAATATGTCGAAGGTTTCCTTTTGGGATACGGGATGTAATCTGCTGTGATATTGGCCATTATTCTGCTTAAATCCGATGATTTTCGCAATCGGTTAACCGGATCACTGCTTTTAATCAATGAATCGGAAAACAATGTAATCATCATGGCACTAAATACCGCTACCATAACAACCGTAACTATAATTTCAATCAACGTAAAACCACGGGCGCTATATTCAGTTTTTATTCTCATGGAATATATCCCGTGTTCTTTGTTATGGTTAAACTAGCGGTTTGCGAGCCGTCCGACAATGTAATTGTGACATCTGCGGATAAAGGGTCACCCGAACCATCCACAGGAATTCCCCAGTCGTTAAAAGCTATAGTATCTCTGGAGGAAGCTAATGTTACACCGGACAAGAGTGTATGTGTGGGAGACAAAGGAGTTTCATCCGGCAGGTTAAATCCTATTCTGACATCTGAATCGTTACGCCTGTAAAGAGTATAAGATGTTGTATCAGGAATATATATTTCCCAGCGGGACTTGTTGCTGTTTGGTTGTAATATGTCACCCATTGCCTTGATCTGGGCATAGCGAAGATGAGATTTTAAAATATCCGTATTTGTGATTATTTCCACTCCATTTGATCCGAATCTGCTGGCAACAACGGTTGCAAAAATGGAAAGAAGGATTAATACGATTACCAATTCGAACATGGTAAAGCCATGTTGATTTATGTATATTTTACCAGCTCGTTTCATGGTCAAATGATATCAAACTTTCAAAATTAAATCAATTTTTACAAATGATTTTGCCATGGTAACCGCATTTGGATTTTTCTTAATAATTATTATTTCTAAATGTACCCCACAGTTGCCCGGGACATTCTTCATACTCCGAATTTCTTTGGTTTTTATAAAATGAATTCAGCGTAGTTTTTCCGGTTTATTGTTTGGAACTCAGCATTGCCGTAGTTCTTCAGCCAATCTTTGGGCTGCTTCCTTCTCTTGTTTTCCGACCATTTGAACTCATAACCCAAAAGGCGGCCTTCCCGCTCTTCCACCCAGTCCAATTCCTGGCCAGCGTAAGTTCTCCAGAAATAAAAGGAGCCGTACAGGTCATGATATGCGCATTTTTTTAATCGTTCCGTTACAAGAAAATTTTCCCATAACTGGCCAATATCATTTCGGTTATCAATGGAATTGAATTGGGAAATAACGGCATTGCGAATCCCGTTATCAAGAAAATAATATTTTGCCTTGCTGACAACCTCCGAGCGAAGATTCCGGCTGAATCCACCGATCCTCTTGATAACAAATGCCTTTTCAAAGATATCCAGATAACGCCCTACTGTTTTCACATCAATCCGAAGCTGTGTGGATAGCTCATTTAATGATACCTGAGCGCCGATCTGAAAGGCAAGCAGTTTCAAAAGATCCATAAGCAACTTTGCCCCCTTGATCCTGTCAAGTTTAAGAATATCTTTTAATAGGTAGGAATTTACCAGTTCTTCCAGAAGGGCGATTTTGTCCCGGCTGGCCTGAGCGGTAACGACCTCCGGATAAGAACCATAAATCAGAAAATCCTCAAGTATAAGTTTCAGCTCAAATGCATTGTAATGGTTAAGCAACTCCAGTTGGGCTAAGGGATACAGGACAAGCGTGGTCTTTCTGCCGGTCAAAGGTTCACCGATAGCCCCTGACAGATCAAAAGCGGAAGATCCGGTTGCAATAACGATTAAATTCGGCATTTGATCCACCAAAATCTTCAATCCCATGCCAATGTTTGGGATCTGTTGGGCTTCATCTATGGCAATGAGGTCGTAACCTGCTGCATAGTCAAGTATCTGTTTAAAATCCTGAGAGCTTAATACCTGCTGGATTTGAATATTATCACCGGAATCAAGTTTGAATTTCAGGGTGGTGCGGGATAAGAAATCATTTAGCAAGGTGGTCTTACCCACCCGCCTTGGACCAAAGATTACCAGAACCTTTTGGGGTTTAATAAATTCGGCAATGTCATACTTTCGTTTGATCATATTCAGTCATTACATCAATTCCATAAATTTGTCAAAATATTTGGATTGCAATTCCATAAATTTTGATTAATACATATAACTATTTGGTATATTATGATTTATATGTTAGATTTGAGGCATTTTACGTTGCCTGATGGGTTCGCAAAATGGAACTAATCACATTAGTTTGCAAGTATAATTTCTAACTTTTACAATAAGTTTTGTCATGAGGACCAAGCGCAATAAATTTAATAGTTTCGTCCCCGCATGATACACAATCATGACAAAGAACTGTTTCCTGATCTTTTTTCCTGCGGCAAATCATGCAGTACAGGTAAATGATAATGAAATTCTTTTTTACTGAACAACTGTAATAACCCCTGAAATTACCCTTCAGCGGCTCTCCTGTCTGAACCGGATTCATCATAATCATATCTACTTTTTTTTGAACAGCACTCTTTAGAGAAGCATGTTTCTTCAAGGAATCTAAAAAAGTATCGGTGAATCGGACGTCCACTAAAATACCTCTTCATAACGGTGCCATTTAATATCCCCGGTTCTAACCCTTGATATCGTTTCCAGAAGGCCGTCCCTGAAGTCCGAATCTGCCATGATTATTTCAGTATTATCACCTTCCCTTACTCTTTTAACATTGAGGATGAATTGCGTGAAGACTTCAGAAACAGTCGTCCGCTGTTCTTCTGCATAAGTCTTCGCATATTCGATTAAATCCCTGTCCATAGTAATATTTATTTTGCCTTTTAGCATAATTATCCCTCCTGATTTATGCGCTGATAGTACGCCTTTTATGCGCCATTGTCAAGGAATCATTATAGGAGAAGTTTGCGATAGTCACGGATGGATATTTTTGTGAAGGGTAGTTGTTTTATTGCTTGAATCTGCTTAAACGATCGGAAGATAAAATAGCAAGAAAGGCTTCATACGATTACCAATTCGATCATCATAAAGCCATTAGAACCCTTTGCACGCCATCTGAATTTAACCATGATAATCAGAAATCCAAAACCCATATAAGCCTCAGCTTTTAATAAAGGGTTATATGGGTGTTGAGTCATTTTACTTTACTGTCTTTTTTTTAAAACCACTAAGATCACGGAGGGTAGCTGATAATATTATAATATTTCCCCTTAAGTTTAAAGCTCGACCTTTTTTACAAAGAAGTTAAGATTTAAGCTATAATATCAGCAAATTATATCTTAATATTAAATCTTTTGTATAATATATATCCTGCACAACTAGTTAACTGAATTGAGAGACCATTGCGCCGGTGTATTTATATCGGTAGCGCCGGTTTTATCAAATGTTACAGTTTTCCCCTTAAAAGGAACATCAAGACCAAGTGCTGATACATCTGCATTTTTATCCGCCGTTGCAACTTCAGATGTTGCCCCGCCCCAGTCACCACCAAGGTCATAACTATCAACGACATAATAAACATTTGCTGTGGCATCGTTTAGTTTGCTTTTCGCAAGTGCCAAACGCTCACGGGCGTTTAATTCAGAAATAGCACCCAGAGCGGCATTTCTAACAGCATCTTCCCTCATATCCAGATATTTAGGAATCGCAACTGCAGCCAGGATACCCAGGATAACAAGAACGGCTATTATTTCAATTAATGTAAAGCCTTCTTCGTTTTTTATCGTGTTTATAATTTTATTTTGAACTCTCATATTAAAACCTCCTCCTGCTTTTTGCCCACATTTAATAACTTCACACATTTTATTACTCCCTTTAAAACTTATTCTATAACTTATTTCATTCTCTGACTAACTTATACAGCACATCCTATGCCAATTAAGCTGATTATTAAAACAATCATTTACCAAAGGGCAAGAAAACCAGAGTTCATATATCTTGTTTAACTGATAATAACTAAAAAAGAGTATTTTTTTCAACAAACAATAATATGGATAAACTTATTAACAATCAACCCCCAAGATGGAGAAATATACATTATTTTGTGCTTAATCTACATTTTTTGTAGATTGTTTTAATGCGGTAACATCAATTCCATACTTTTTTATACGATGCCATAAACTTCTCTGGTTAATCCCAAGAAGTTCAGCAGCTCTTATTTGAACACCCCCTGTCCGGTTTATGGCTTCAATAATTAATCCCTTTTCAATTTCATGGAGACGGTCATCTATAGACATATTTTCCGAAGACAATTCATTTATAATATTGGTTGCTGAAATATCTTTTGTAATGTTTGAAGGAAGGTGCATCGGTTCAATCAAGTCGGTTTCCGTTAGTACGGCTGCTCTTTCTATTGTATTTTTCAACTCTCTTATATTTCCCGGCCAATTGTATGCAGTGATCAACTGAAGTGTCTTGCTGGAAAGAGTTACCGATTTTGCATTATTTTCAAGAAATGTCTCCGATAGATAAGGTATATCCTCTTTTCTTTCTCTTAACGAAGGCAATCGTATCAAAAAAACATTAATCCGGTAATACAGGTCTTCTCTAAACAGCCCTTTCTTTACCATTTCAGGAAGATCCTTATTTGTTGCCACAACAAACCGGATATCAACATTGATTGTTTTGGTGCTTCCAACCCTCTGCAATTCTTTTTCCTGCAAAATGCGCAATATCTTAGCCTGAGCAGAAAGCGGCATATCACCGATTTCATCAAGAAACACTGTACCGCCGTTTGCAATTTCAAATTTACCAATTTTCTGGGATATTGCACCGGTAAATGCACCTTTTTCATGACCAAAAAGTTCGCTTTCAAGTAAATTGTCCGGTATTGCAACACAATTAATTTTAATAAACGGACCTTTATTTCTAAGGCTGTGATCATAGATGCTTTCAGCTAAAAGTTCTTTGCCGGTACCACTTTCACCTAAAATAAGAACTGTGGAATCAGTTGGCGCAACTTTTAAAAGCTGAGTAAAAATCCCTCTCATAACTTTACTCTGGCCAATAATTTTGGGAAACAGTTCTTTTGCTTCAACTTTACCCAAAATATTTGTAATCTGATCAAATACCTGAGTGTAATGTTCCAAAACATCTTTTGTTCCGGAGTCACTTTTTATTGATGACTTGGGGAAAACAGGAAGTTTTTCCGCCTTTTTAATAAAATTGGCTACAGGTCTTAACAAAAGCCAGGTAATCAACATACTTACCGAAAAAGTGATAACAACAACAATAAACCCCCATAAAATAAACAAAGGAGTATCCGAAGCTTTGGGACCTAAATCATAAGCAATACGCCCTGTGATAATTACACACAGAAGCGAAAGCCCACTAAGTGTAAACGGTACTAATAGATATAGACTTACTTGAAAATTTTTCTTTTTCATATCAGAACTTTGTCATCTTGGTCATATCCCACATAGGCATGAATATGGCTAATGCAAAAAAACCTACAACTGCCGCAAGACCTACAATTAGAATAGGTCCAATAAATTCCGAGAGCCCCTTGACTGCATAAGAAACTTCATCATCATAATGCAGTGATACCTCATGAAGCATTTCTTCCAGATTTCCTGTTTCCTCCCCAATAGCAACCATATCAATAACCATTGGCGTGAAATATTTTGCGGATTGCAAAGTAACGGCTATTCCCTGCCCTTCGCCCATATAATCGCGCACCCGATCAAATTCCCGCGAAATAGCTGCATTGCCGATTACTCCGGATAAAATCTTCATAGTACTCATTACAGGTACGCCGCTTGATTGTAACATCCCAAAGATACTTGCAAAACGTGACATAGCGGCTTTTATAAACAGCGGACCGATTACCGGTATTCTTAAGATAAGAGAATCTTTCATATACTTTCCGTTTTCTGTTTTAAGCCAGAGCCGGAGTGCAAAAATTACCACAATAATGCAAGCTAATATTAAAAACCAGTAGTCTGATACAAAATGATGAAGCGTAATTGCTATCTGGGTCGGCAGTGGGAGATCAATTCCTGCCTTAGAAAAATTATTTGCAAAACTTGGAACAACAAAGTTTAAAAGAAAGAAAAAAGCACCGGTCAACGCTACGGTAACCATAATAGGATACTGAAGGGCCGATTTAATATCCGACTTGATTTTTCCTTCATGTTCAATCATGTAAATAAGACGTTCAAGAGCTTCCGGAAGAGTTCCACTCATCTCTCCTGCTCTTATCATACTGCAATATAAAGGTGAAAATATTTTTTCCTGGTTGCCCATGGCAACGGATAAAGTAACTCCTTCCCTGATATTTTTTAAAATCGAAGCTATTGCATATTTTAAAGCATCGCTTTGTGTTTGAGCTTCCAGAACCTGAAAAGCTCTAACAAGAGGAACCCCAGCCTTGAACAAAGACCGAAACTGCTTGGTAAATATTATCAAATCAGCTATTTTAACCTTGCGATTGATTCTTAGCATAAGGCCTGATTTGGCAGCTTTTAGTTTCTTTTCTTTCAGCTCATAGGGTATATAGCCCTTATCAGCTATGATATTTGCCGCTTCATCGGAAGAGTTAGCCTCTATATCACCCTTAACAACAGCTCCTTTTGCGTCTATAGCCTGGAATGAATAATTTGACATAATTATACCATTACATAATTACCGCCGAGCCGGCTTCTTCAAGAGTTGTTATCCCCTTAAGAGCCTTTTCTCCGGCATCATATTGCAAAGTTCTTAATTTTCCTGCATCAATACATTTACGGGTAATTTCGTGCGCCGGTTTTTTATTAACAATCATATCACGCACAAGTTCATCGCAAACCAGAACCTCAAATATGCCTGTTCGTCCCTTGTATCCGGTGTTCAGGCACTGGTTGCATCCTTTACCACGCTGAAAATTAGCCGAATCCCAATTTTTAACACCCCAGGATGCAAGTACCTTTTCCGGCGGATTATATGGCTCTCTGCAATAAGGGCAAACGGTTCTGACCAGCCGCTGGGCAATGCTCAACAAAAGGGTTGAAGCTAGAAGGAATGGTTCTATACCCATATCAATAAATCGTGTAATCGCTCCTACGGAATTGTTTGTATGAACCGTGCTTAATACCCGATGACCGGTCTGAGCGGCCTGGACTGCAATTGCCGCTGTTTCCGCATCCCTGATCTCTCCAACCATAATTATATCAGGATCCTGACGCAGGATCGAACGAAGACCACTGGCAAATGTCATTCCTGCTTTAGTGTTTAACTGAACCTGTCTTACATTTTGGATACGATACTCGACAGGATCTTCAAGTGTCATGAGATTGCTGTCCGGACTGTTGAGTTCACTAAGCAATGCATAAACACTTGTACTTTTGCCGCTTCCGGTAGGACCGGTGCTTAAAATCATTCCATAAGGCTTGCTGATAGCAGACCTTATTTTCTCGGTATCCTCCTTGTTCATACCAAGGCGATCCAGAGAATAAATACCTGCGCTGGTATCTAAAAGGCGCAATACTATATTTTCGCCATAAATTGTAGGTATAAAAGATGCGCGTACATTGATTTCTTTATTTTCCATCCTGAGAGTAAATCGTCCGTCCTGTGGTACTCTTGTTACGGTTATATCCACATTGGAAAGTATCTTTATTCTGGCCGCAATGGGCAAAAACATTGATTTCACGGGAGACGGCACTTCATGCAGTTTGCCGTCTATGCGAAAACGTACCTGAATAGTATCCTGCTGCGGACTTATATGGATGTCACTGGCACCTTCGCGGATGGCCTGCACAAAAACGGAATTAACTATTCTGATAACCGGAGCCTCTCCGGCAATATCCTGAAGATAAGCCAGTTGCAAATCCTGAGAAGCTTCCTCTTCCTCTTTTTCGGCAATCAGTTTGGTTTCAACATTAATATTTTCCATTATGCCGCTGATACCCGACTGTATGCCATAAAGTCCGCTTATTAAATTATTAAATTCGCGCTCGGTACAAATTACTACTTCAACTTCACAATTAGTCGTTGACTCAATAAAATCTATGGCATTGATATCAAGCGGATCAAGCATTGCGATAGTTAAAAGACGCCCCTTTTTATTTAACGGAACCAACCGGTATTTCTGGGAATGCTCTATGGATATAAGCTGCGACAATTCAAGATCAATAGCATAAATATCAGGGTGATACTTTTTTATATTTAACTGCCTGCCTAAAAGATCAACCATCTGGTCTTCGGTAATTATTCCACGCCTGATAAGAAACTGCCCTAATTTCAGTTTATTGTTCTTCTGCTCATCAAGAGCGGTTTTAAGCTGCTCTTCTGTAATCAGTTTTTCATCTACAAGGATTTGTCCCAGCTTCTTTTTAGAAATTATGGTCACTTTATTTATTAGCCCTTTCCTGATACCTCTGCAAAAAAAACAATGTGCCGTCATCCAGTTTTTCAAAAATTTTTGCATTTGATGCAATAGTATGAGGCAATTTGTCTATTATGGTTTTAGCTGATTCCATATTTTCATAGCCGTTCTTCAAAAAAATAGCAAAAACCATACCTTCGCTTTTATTCCAGTATGGAAGAAACTCTAAAGAAGGCAACAATTCTTTATAACCATTGTATAACTCATAAATAGCCCGGATATCTTGATTAGTTACCACTCTTACAAGATATTTTCCCGATGGCAGGGGATTTGATTCGGCAGGAATAGTCGGAAGGTTCAAAACCTCTCCGGTCATAATTTTATCCAGATTTTTAATATGGGGATTCGCAAGTACAACTTTCTGAAATACTTCGTTGCTAAATTCTCCGTAAATATCTTTCATGATTCGCCAAACTATTTCACCGTCTTTAATTGTCAGTTTTCCGAGAAGATCCGGCATAGTTTTTTCAGGAACCGGAATTTGCGGTGGGATTGGCGCTGTCATTTCCTTAGCAGGTGTATTCTCAATCAAATCCGTTGTAATAGCTTCTGCCTGAACAACAGGAATAATTTCATCATATTCTGATTTGCTTGATATTTCTTTGGCAGGAATGATTTTTTTATATTCTGATTTGCTTGATATTTCTTTGTTCGGAATGATTTTGTTATATTGTGCTATTTCCAACATCTTTTTCACAGGCCTTATATCGGATGTATCTATGAAAAATAAAGCAGATATGATAATAATTGCAAACAAAACAATAGTTGCCGCTATAGACCTACCAAAACCTTTTTTGTTTATTGTAGTAACCCTTCCTGCACAGGAACGAACCTCAAACCAACCGGCTTTTGAACGATTCTGAATAATTAATGCAAGCATAACCTGATGGCAAAGTGTTACTATTTTGCGCGGGTAACCTTTTGTAGCAAAATACAGCGCCAATAAACCACTATAGGTAAACAAGGAAGGCGTCTTTACCGTATCGCCGGCTTTCGCGATTCGGTATCTGACCATGCCAAAAGTTTCTCTTAAATTTAATGGCTTTAAATAATAATAAAGATTAACCCTGTCTGCAAAATTTTTATATTTTGTTAAAGTCTGCTCAAATTCTCTTTGCGCAAATATTATAATCTGTAGCAGTTTATGTTCATTGGTTTCATAATTGAGAAATTCCCGAAGTATTTCGATACAAAAATCCGGCAATTTTTGGCCTTCGTCAATAATAAGAACTACTGTTTTGGCCTCATCAACTCCTTTTTGCAGAAGGTATTTTTTTATATTTTCTTTAAACTGCCATTCGCTTTCAAAATTGCTTGCCAAAGATATCCCGAAAGATTGTGCTATTGCAGACAAAAATTCGATAGGACTTGTAAAGCCAGGATCCATAAGAAGGTGGGTTTGGATATCATTGCTGTCATCTTCGGATTCGGAAAATTTTAATATAAGTTGCCTGCAAAGAGTTGTTTTTCCTGTCCCCACATCACCAAGAACTACATTCAAACCCCGGCGGAGGCGTACTGCAAGTTCTATTTTTTGCAGACAGCCTAAATGCTTCATGGATTGAAAGAAAAATTCCGGCTCAGGAGAGTTTGAAAAAGGCTCCTGATTTAAATTTAAAATCCTGAAATAATCCATAATCACTTTTGCGTAAAAGAGTTAATTATTTTTATTCTCCAATACTGTATAAGTTGCTTGCACTGGCAATACCGTAGGAGTTATGAATATGAGAACTTCTTCCATTGATTCGCTTTTGCTTGTTCCCTTAAACAGCCGGCCTATCAATGGCATATCGCTTAATACGGGCACACTGTTTCCCGAATCCTGTTTTTTCTGTTTTGTCAGGCCTGAAATTACTATGGTTTCCCCGTCTTTTACTATAAGAGTAGTCTTTGTTTCCTTTTTAATTATATATGGATTTCCCTGTACATTTCTTGTGTTGTCAACTTCATTCTTTTTTACAAGAACTTCCATTTTAAGATTTCTGCTGTCAATGACGTGGGGCTTAATCTCAAGACGCAGCACAACATCCTCGAATTTTACCGATCTTGTAAGCGCGCCCGTTGAACTTGTTTCTTCAGTAACATATGGAACTCGTTCTCCGTTTTCAGTATAGGCCGTCTGGTTATCAAGAGTGGTTATAGACGGGCTGGATAAGATATTTAATTTTCCATCATCCTGAAGAGCACTTAACTGGACATCGAGTACGTTTCCTCCGATTGTGCCGAATATAAGGCCAAGAGTACCTGATGCTGCATCCGATATGTTTTCCGCTGGAAAATTGACGGCAAAATTCTCACCGCTTATACCGCCAGACGTTGAGCCCCCCGGTGTTATAACAAGATCGCGTTTATTAAAACGCCCGTTGTAATTGCCACCCCACTGGATACCGAGATCACGGGCAGTATCCTGTGTTGTTTCTACTATATTTGCCTTGATCAGAATTTGGGAAGTAGGCCTGTCAATTTTTTCAATTATCGGCATAATCTTTTTAATATCTTCTTTTATGGCCTGAACAATTAAGGCATTATTATGCTCATCAACCCGAATCGAACCCCTGGGCTTGCCATCTTTGTCTTTGGTCAGAAAACCTAAAAGATTCTCCTTAAGCCCCTTGGCATCGGCATAATTTATATTTACTATCCTGGATACAAGAGGCGCAACCTGATTGATGCCCATCTGCTGAGTTTTTTTCTTTAAATCCTCCTGTAGATCCTCTGTTGTCATGACTCTTATAATATCGCCTTCCCAAACATAATCCAAACCCTGATTTCGCAGGATGCTCAAAAAAGCCTGATCCCATGGAACTTCAGCAAAATCAATGGTAACCTCACCTTTTACTTTGTTATTAATTAATATATTCATAGCCTCAGTCTTGGCCATAGCCCGAAGAATCGCATTCACATCCGCCTGACGCATCTTAAGACTTATTTTATTAGCAGGAAGACGTTTTTTTAAAGGCGCATTTTCCACATCAGCCATATTCATTTTCTTTTTCTGTTCTGTTTCCAAAACTTCGAAGTTTTTAAGTTCAGGAGCCGGGGAATGGCCTTTGGATGTCTGGGCCATAGTTTCCCATTTTTCGAAAAAGGAGTCTTTTTTTAATGCCACATCTTCGGCACAACCTGTTATTATAACCAGAAGAATAATGACGGCTCCCAGAGCCCACTTAATTTTATAATCATTTTTGTCAGTCAAAGTTCCCCCCCAATCTTTGCATTATGAGGCTGATGAGGCTATTCCTGTAAAGAAACTTCAATTCTTGACAGGTTATTTTTGTTTACAATTACTACCTTTTCCGGATATATTTTTTCCAGAATATATCCTTCCGAATCCAAAGATTCTCCGGATTCGTACTCAATACCATTAATAATGGCCATTTTTTTCCTGCCCATACCAATATATCCGGAATAACTGAAAACCGGTTCTGATTTTGAAATATTGCCGGCATCAGGTTCGTTAAACTTAATCCAAGCATGCAATGACTTCCGATCTAAAAACGGATCCTGTTTCCATTTTGTCTCTGCAAGATTTATAGCACGGTTATCGGCAGCCGTAATAGGTCCTTTTGTTATTTTTGCCGTAATATCAGATATAAATGTTTCCAGTTCCGTAGATTTTTTTTCCTTTTCCAAAGAAACGGATTTTGTTCGTGGAACTATTATTCGGTCATAAATGCCGTATAATGCTACAATAACCGTTATTGAAAGTATTATGATTTGCTGTTTTGTCAGGTTTCCCATAAATCCTCTAATCTACGGTTTTTTTAAGCAAGAGCTATCCGGATTTTTAGTATAAATTCCATGGCATCTTTTTTTTGCTCAATTTGTATCTCTTCCACAGACTCTGAATAAGGTATTTTACCAAGGCCTATTAATAACCTGCGAAAACTTAAAAAATCCCCCCTTAATACTGCATTAACAAAAAGGAATTTGGAGCCGGACGAAAGCAGATTAATATCCGGGGAAATTGATATCGTATCCATTCCCGCTTCTTTGGCAATACTTTCCAGGGTGACAGGAAACAAACCAATTGATTCCCGCAAAAGCTTATTTTTTACCGGAAAAGGCAGAGCCATTTGATAATTTTGATGATCGTTATTTTTCAACATACTATATATGGGATAAATTTGTTTTTGCTCCTCAAGCTGTATTTTTAAATCGGTGGCTTTGCGGTCAAGCTTTATAAGAGAAATCCAATTAGGAATTATCCCTATTAAAATAATAATTATTATCCCCGAAAGACACAGCGCCATATAGAAAAGAGCACGCTTTGGAATCATGATATCTTTTATAATATCTTTTATTTTTTGGTACATTTCAAAATTCCACTTCTTTAATTACAGAGCCAGTTTCAAAACATCCCATTTTGGCCGATCTCTGCGTTGGGTGAAAATTTTATTAGTCTATCATTTTTGTTTCAATTATGAAGTGAAGAACTTTCTTTTCTTTAAAGGGTTTAACCTTGTTCTGCTTAATACTTATCTCCCCGAATATCGGGGAATCATCTAACTTCACAATAAAGCCTGCCAGTGATGATTCGAGAGTATTTTCATCACCAAAAACCAACCCTTCAAGCAGCATTTTCTTTTCTGTATTTTCTTTGGTTATATTCCGATTTATTTTTTGCAGTTTTTTGTCCGGTTTTGCATTTCCCAGCTCAGCCTTAAAATCAATGAGACGTATATTTACAGGAATTATAGATGTTAACTCGCTGATCACCGCCATTGAGAAATATTTTTCTTTGTATTCCTTTGCTGCAAGCTGCTTTTTTTCAGAACTGCTGATCATTTGTGATATCATCGCCTGATCGGCAGATGGTTCATATTGGAACATCTGTTTTTCAAGATGTGAAATACCGGCTTTTCTTTGCTTGATAGTACCTTTCTGATACATGAAAAGCCCCCCGCAAAAGACTGCAAAAAATATTAAAAAAGCAAATACTATATTTGTAATACGTAAAGTGGCGGCCAGCTTCTCTTTGTCTTTAAATCTAAACAACAGATTTGGCGTATAGTCATTATCCGAAAGGGCAAGGCCCAAAACCGGTGTAAGGGCAATTCTGTCCGAAACCGTAGCTTTTCCTGCAAGGCTTTCAAAATTAGGCAGATTAAATTTCACCGGATCAAGTATATCACTTTCCATACCCAGTTGATCGCCGATATATTTTACTATGGGCATGTAAACATTCATTGCAGTGGATATATAAATTCTTTCAATTCTGTCATATTTAAGATTTGCAGTATAATATTCAAAAGTCCTTTCTACCTGTCTGACAATTCTTTCTAAAGAAAGTGCAATAACCTTAAATTTTTCTTCTTCTTTAAGTTCAAAACCAATATCATTTTCTGTAAGAGGTTCAGAATCGGGGCTTAGGCTTATTAACGCTTTTCTAATCTCTTTAGCTATAGCCGCAGCATTTCCCCCTTCTTTTTCATTAAATCCTTCGCTGTCGTCATATGCCTTTGTTGAAATACTTTCCATCAATGCTTCGACCATACTATTTATGCCGGCTCTGATACCCCTTGTCATAACAAGTTTGCCATGAGCATAAATATCTATGCGTGAAAAGTCATTGCCTATAAACAAGCATGCAACCGTACCTTCAAAATCAGGAATCTGAACGGTTTTTAATATGTTCTGAAGTGCAAAAGGAGTAATGGAAATTCCATCTAATTGCAGGCCGATTTCTGAAAACAGATTTTTGATCTCTTTAATTTCATCTTTAGGAGCCGTATAGGCGACAGCATATAATTTTGCGATATTGTCTTCTTTAATCTCTCCCAGTATCTCGAAATCCAGACTTGTATCATTATCATCAAAAGGGGTTTCTCTTTTAATCGCCCAGGAGATGGCGTTTTCAATTTGCTTTTTTGATACTTTGGGAATCCTTAAATGACGGACATTAACACGTGCCGTAGACATGTTCGCCCATATATTGACCTCACGGTCGGCCCCAAAAAATTTTAAAAGTTCCGCTTTTATAAAACCGGCGAATTCAGGAGACTTCCTGGAAGTTATGTTTGCATACGGTATGATTTTATACCCAAGAAAAATCCGGTTTTTATCAGAGGCTTTTGTAGTCTTAACCAATCTCAGGCATTCATGCCCGATATCAACGCCTATGGTTACAGGTTTTTTCTCTGATACAAAACTATTAGACATGAAGCTTTTGGGTTTATTATTCTGTGACTCAATAGCAGATATATGCGAAGCCTGATTATCGGTATCGGTTTTTTTATTGCGGATAGTATTTAGCAGTTTTTCGGTTGAGGTAGCTTCTTTTAAAAGGGACAAATTATGCCTCCTCCTGAATTATTCATATATTGCTTCGGGTCATAATAAGCTGAATCAATCAACCGCTTTTGATATATCAAAAATCATTTAATATTTTCACTCTTTAACAATATTTATTTGCAAAAAACAACTTAAGTGACTAATTTAAATGATCATATTATTGTTTTTTATAAATGCTCAATATCATTGTGTTTAAAGTATGGTAAGTAAAGTTTTATTAACATTGACAAATACATACCAAACATCTTCTATTATGTCAATTTATTATATATCAACTTTGATAGTATTTGCATAATTTACCGGATATTAATGAATCAGCAAAAACTCATATAAATTACTATAAGCTGAATAATCTGAAATATAATCCTTTGAGTTTCATCAACTCTTCATGACTGCCGGATTCGACTATTCTTCCTTTTTTAAGTACCATTATGCGATCAGCTCTTCTGGCAGTTGAAAGTCTGTGAGCAATTACTATTGAGGTTCTGCCTTCCATAAGATTTCCAACCGCCTTTTCAATAAGGCTTTCCGTTTCCGAGTCAACATAAGAGGTGGCCTCATCAAGCATGATTATTTCAGGATCACGGGCTAATGCTCTTGCTATTGATATAAGCTGCCGCTCTCCACTTGAGATAGATTTTCCTCCTTCCGAAAGCACGGTATCAATCCCTTCAGGCAATCTGTCTATTATAGCTCTGCAATTTGAAGCATCGATGATATCCTCTATTTCCTTTGCTGTAATGTCACGTTTGCCTCTTGCGATATTTTCACGCACAGTACCTGAAAATAAAAAAGAATCCTGCATCACAAGGGCCATTTTTGATCTGAGTGAAGCCGGAGAAATTTCTTTGATATCGGTTTCATTTACTAGTATATGCCCCGAATCAGGCTCGTAAAACCTTGACAGAAGATTAATAAGGGTTGTTTTCCCGGTTCCTGTGGGTCCGACAATCGCTATTTTTTCTCCTGCTCTGATATTCAGGGATATGTTTTTTAAAACAGGTTCACCGGAAACATAGCCAAATGAAACATCCCTGAATTCAACAGAGTTTATCCTGCCGTCTAATTTATTATCCTTATTGCCGGCAATAGTATTGTCGTGTGTTTTTCCGATATAGTCATGAATACTTTTTTCAGTAGTATTTTCATTGTCAAGAACAAGAAATATTCTTTCTGCTGAAGCCATGGCATTTTGAAGAATATTGTACTTATCGGCAATATCCCTTATTGGCCCGAAAAACATCTTTATATACGATATAAAAGCTACAAGCGCCCCTAAAGTCACTTTATCGGAAATAACGCTGCTTCCCCCATAAAAGATAACCAGAGCAACCGAGATGGAACCAAGAAGTTCTATTACAGGCATGAAAACAGCTAAGACATGAATCTGCTTCATCCCTGCTATATAGTTTTCATGGTTAAGCTTTTTAAAACTTTTATAGTTTTCCACCTCTTTTGAAAAAAGCTGTATAACTTTTATTCCTCCGATCGTTTCGGATATTTTGGAATTAATTTCCGCTATTTTTACCCTAAGTGTTCTGAAGGCGTCTCTGGCCTGGTTTGAAAATTTAAAAGACGCAAAGGCAACAAAAGGTATGACCGTAAATGATACAAGAGCAAATTTCCAGTTTATACTTATAAGAACAATCATGATTCCGAAAAGAAGAAAGATATCTTTAAAAACAACCGAAATTACTGAAGTGAAAAGCTCATGCATATTCTGGACATCGCTTGTAACTCTGGTAACAAGCCTTCCTGTGGGATTTTTTGTAAAAAAAGAAACCGGAAGCCCCTGGATATGGTTAAATAGCCGCATCCTTAAATCATGCATTACCATCTGCCCTGTATATTCCATCAGCATTATTTCAAGAAATCCCAGTAAAAAGCTGGCAATTACCAAAACAAGAAGCACCACAGCGGCAAGACCAACTCCATTTATATCTTGTACTCTTAATATTAAAATATCTTTTTTGTCCATGTTACGAAGCTTGTCATAATTAATATCTGCAAAAGCTTCTTCTTTATTAAATTCTATTTTATACTTTTCCAGAATTTCACAAATTTCAGGATCGTTTAAATCCGCTTTGTAATATCCTGCTTTTTTCTCATCGGGCTTACCGGTTGTTTTAAGCATAACAGGCCGGGGAACAATGTATCTGTCTATCGCAACCTTTGTCACATAGGGAAGTGAAAGATCAAGCAGGGTAATTGATACAACAAGTAATATCGCCCATAAAAAAAACTTGCGGTAAGGCTTGCCAAACAAATAAAGCTTTTTTAAAAGATTTAAATCGTAATGCTTACCAAGCCTTTCTTCCTCATATCCATAATCAAAGCGCATTTAGTTCCTCTTCGATTTCCTGCATTCTGTAAGTATCAGCATAGTATTTCCCAAGTTTCATTAGCTGTTCATGATTTCCTGATTCTACAATTTTTCCCTTATCGGTTACGATAATCTGATCGGCAAAACATAGTGCTGAAAGTCTGTGTGAAACTATGATAATAGTCTTTTTCTCCTGCATGGATTTTATATTGTTTATTATAGCTAACCCTGTCTCTACATCAACCTGGCTTACCGGATCATCTAATATCAGTATTGGTGAATCGGCAAGAAGCGCTCTTGCAAGGGCAATCCTTTGCTTTTGCCCCCCCGAAAGAACAATACCTTTTTCTCCGACTATTGTATCAATCCCTGCGGGAAAACTTTTCACTGTTTCAAAAAGCGACGCTTTTTCCATCACTTCTTCCAAATCCGATTCTTTTATATCTTCGGTTCCAAGAGCTATATTTTCGCGTATTGTTCCGTCAAACAGGAAGGGTTCCTGGGGCATAAAAGAAATACTTTTTCTTAAATCATGAAGGCGTATCAAACGTATATCGTCACCGTTTATCAGTATCTGCCCCCCTGAAACATCGTATAGCCTTGGGATAAGGCCTGCCAGAGTTGTCTTACCGCTTCCGGGAGGCCCTGCAATTCCAAGAATCCGCCCTTTTCCGATTTTAATGTTAATACCCGATAACACAGGATTGGCACCGTCTTTGTAAGAAAACATCACATCTTTAAATGCTATTTCAGCCGCACTGATATTTATCGGTTTTGCATCACTTTTATCAAAAATTTCAGGAGTTGTTTCCATGATCCTGTTTATCCTGTCAAGAGATGCTTTTCCGCGCTGCACAAGGTTTGTAACCCAGCCCATTGCCATCATTGGCCAGGTAATAAGAGCAAGATAGTTAATAAATGCCACAAAATCACCAGGTGTTATCGTGGAATATATTGTTTGCCTGCCTCCAAGAAACAAAACAATAACCATGCTGATGTTTGAAAAAAGAAGCATCATTGGAAAGAAAAAACCGGTAATTTTAACAAGCTTTAAATTTTCTTTTACGTAATCTTTTGATCTTTTTTCGACAAGACGGCTTTCTTCTTTTTCCATTGTATAAGCTTTTACCACCTGTATTCCTGCAAACTGTTCGCGAACGGTTTCGGTCAGCTCGGAAAATGATGCCTGAACAGAATCATAAAGCCTGTGCATTTTTTTGCTGAAAAACTTTGCTCCGAAAGCAATAAAAGGCATGGGTATAAGAGCAAATAAGGTAAGAGTTTTATTGATATAAAGCATAAAACCTATGGAAGCCGCGCCAAGGACTACGGCATCGGTTAAGGCTACCATTCCCATGCCGATTGCCATTCTGATATGCATAATATCGTTTGTGGCATGGGCCATAATATCGCCGGTTTTTGTTTTATCAAAATAAGGAGAAGAAAGAGACTGTATATGGCTGAAAAGTTTGTTTCTCAAACCTTCTTCCACAGCCCTTGAAGTACCTATAAGATATTTTCTCCACAAGTATCTGAATACTGCCATCAAAAGTGCAATACCAACAATATATAGAGCATATATGGCAAGTTTTTTTGTATCTGCCCTAAATAAAGCAAGATCATCGATAGCAAGTTTCATTATGCGTGGAATTATAAGCTGCAGAAAATCCACAGCTATCAGGCATAAGAGGCCAACTACTATCCTAAGACGGTTTTCAAGAAAATAAGACTTTATCAGCTCAATGGATTTCACAATTTATCCCAGATATTAAAACAAATATTTAGTTACCGGCATATTATGCCGACACTGAATAAATCAGTTTTATAATAGATACACGATATAAGGTTTATTATGCAAGAGGCAGGTATAAAGAATGTTGGAAACATTTGGGTATATTGCACCCAATACCTTTATATATCCAAGTTAATACGAGCCACTTTCAAAATGTTTCAGTTTGGTCAAGCTCAAGGCGGGAGAAAATTTCAACCACAGGAATACATTAAGTATTTCGAGGATAGCGCTAAAGGTTAGCGCTTATGCTTCACTACGTGTCACTGCGTGCGAAATTTGAGCCCAACACTTAAGATCGGCCAAAATGGGGCGTTTTGAAACTGGCTCTTACGACTTAATAAAAGGAACTACAAAAGACAACACCCGATCAATCTCTGTGAATTCATGCCAGTGATCCAATCCATCCATAATCTGCATCTTAACGTTCGTTGCTTCAATATTTGCTTCATATTCTTTCATGTTAGCCATCACATCATCATTTTTTGAACCTGCAAGCCAAAGCGTTGGGCAAAGTAAATCAGCAGGTTCAACCGGTGCCCAGTCAAGAATTGGGATAAGCCATGCCAATATAACCGGCACTTCCCCGCTTTTAAGAAATGCCTGATCTTTTCCTGATAATGTTTGAACATCTAAGGTTTTGTCTGCCTGTGCCTTCAAAATAGGGACCCAGCGGTCACAGAAATCAGGAATAAATTGACGAAAAGTCCCTGAAGCCCCAGGTCCGAAACTATAACCAAGAAGAACAAACTTATCCACCAAATCCGATTTGGCGGCCAGATAGCGCCCGATATTTGCGCCATAGGAATAACCCCAGACTGTAAAGCGCTCAAGGCCGCATTCAGCAGCTACTGCCAGAATATCTTCGCAATGCTTTTTAGTTGTATAATAAGCCGGGTCAAGATGCTTGTCGCTTTCTCCATTGCCTCTGATATCGATAGCAATAACTTTAAAATCGTTTTTGAGTCGCTCAACATAACCCGCATTATGCCAGTGCTGCCTTGTATGCAAACCTCCGTGCAACAGTACTATAGGCTCTCCGGCTCCGCTAATGTCATAGGCAATGCGTGTTCCATCGGTTGAAACTGCAAATAATGTTTTCATATTTATAGCTCCTTCTGCACAGATTCTTAAAATCCCTGTCACTTCTTTTCCAATGCTGTATGCACCGCATCACTTTTTCCTTTTTGGTAATAAGGATATATAGCTGTATAAGCAATAAATAAGGCCAGCAGCATTCTGGAAAGCCAGACAATAACCGAAAGATTAACAGTGTTTATAAACCAGGCTTTTTCGATCTCTAACCAGCCTGCAAGTATTTCTCTTCCGGACTCAAAGAAAAACCACATAATCAGGATAAAAATGATATAAACACTTACTGTCACAAGTGTGCCAAATCTTCCCCGGTATATTAGTGTCCATAAAGAAGAAAAGCTTGGATCGCTATATCCTTCTTCACCAAAATTAAGTTCCCGTGCAAGAAATCTATAATGCGAAGCAATCCCTGAAGCGATAATTAAAACATATGCTGTCAGAATAACGATAATAAATGGAAAAATCTGCACCATCTGTTCAATAGATATCATACCCTTAAGCCAGGCAGGCAGAATCTTTTCCATTTGAGACCGAAGTTTTTCCAACCTTTCTTCCTTATTCCGATACTCCGGATTGTTTCTTAATTTTTCAATGCTTGCTTCTATGTTTTTCTGACGTTTAGCCAGGTTGGGTTTTTCACGATTTATCGTCCTTGAGATCAATCTGAGTTTATTGCCAAGAGTATTTGACAATCTCTCAATTTGAGCTGTCTTCATTTCAATGGTTAGATACCATCTTTTCCCTTTATTTTCGCTTACCCATGTGTCTACAGTCTCAGGAAGAGTTTTTAATTCTGCAACAAGTTCAGGGATAAGATTTTTTGAAGAAGGAGAGTTTAAAAGAAATTTATTCAGAGGCTCAATTGCACCATAATTTACTATAGCAGCAACCGAATTGATTGTAGCATCAGCTTCAGCCTGATAATCGTTCCAATTTACTCCCCCTCTGACATTCATCTCCCGAAACTTGTTAATAAGTTTTTTTGTTTCAACATCCCATGGTCTTTTTGCAACTAACTTCTGTATATTATCAAGTATTTTTGATAGTTCATTGAGTGGCTGTAGAGTCTTTTCGATTTCCCAAATCTCTGAATTATACTTTTTTATTTCCAGCTCGACTTTATTTATCTCTTTCAAATCATTTATGTAAGGCGCAAGTACATTAACAAGTATAAAGATGCCGAATAAAAGCCCTCCGAAAACTACTCGTTTAGCCTGCCTGGTCTTTTCCTCCAGCAATTTCTTGTGACGTTCGATTTGAAATTCCTTGCTCATATGAACCACCTTTACTTTTTGCTCTGAATCGCCGAAGCTTCAAATCCATATTCTTTTAATATCTTTTGACCCTCAGGCGACAAAATATACATGGCAAGCCGCCATGCTTCAGTAGATGCGCCATTTCTGACAATAAGCCCGTAATCGGCTCCTACAGAAAGCTCTTTAGGTATTGTGATAATCTTAAGATCCGGCACTTCTTTTTTAGCCAATACCGCATTGGTGCAGTATGTAAGGAAAACATCGGCTTTCTTTTCGCTCATCACCCATCCGTATTTATTACGTCCTTCGGGAGCCTTGGCACTGTCCGGCCCTCCGGTGAGTTGGAGAGCTTTGCCGGAAAGAGCTGCGAAACTCCCCTCCTTTATTTTATCCGCCTTTTGAAAAAGTGCCCATGCATAGTCTCCGCTTGGGTCTGCCTTTGGTGTGGAGGTACCCACCCGAACGTTCTTGTCCATCAGGGTATCATACAGATTATCTGTTGATATCGCTACATCAGGCTGTGCCATTGCACAAAGCGTATTACGGGCAAACAGCACTACCGGACTTCCCCATCCCGCAGAAGCAAGTTTTTCAGGATGCTTCATATTCGCAGAAGCGAAAACATCAGGATTTTCACCTTCTTCAATGGCTTTTCTCAAAAGGCCGCTGGGACCAAATTTTGTGGTTACTTCTGTGTTATAGGTTTTTACATAAGAAGCCACCACATCGCCAAGAGCTGCCTTTAAACTTCCTGCAGCGTAAAGTTTTAAGGGTTCGGCCGATACGCACAAAGGTATCGCAAAGGCAAGTATAGCAACAAGAACAAGATAGGTAATACAGTTTTTCACGATTTTCTCCTTTTCTTTTTCAATAATAATAAATTACTGCGGGCGCACGGTTTGTTTCGTGGCCCTATCACTATTTCAATTTAAAATTTATTCGTCACGATGAACAGTTTCAGGAGAAAACGCTGGTAAACATACTGCTATATATTCAGCGCCTTCAGAACCCGGTGTGCTGTATTGAACCCATTTTCCAGAAGGTACAATAATGGCTTCTCCTGCATTTATGTCAGCAGTACTTTCTTTGCTCGTCACCCGTAACATTCCTTTAAGAACAATTGTATATTCATCGAACTCTGGTTTCTGGCCCGGTTCTATCCAACCTGAAGGGCTCTTCATTTTTGCAATGCTTAGATCGTTCGTCCCGGAATTAACACGTCCGATAAATTCTTCAATAATTTTTGGTTTATTTCCTGTAGCCTTAATGATTGTTGGTTTCTCTATTTTAATCATATTTAATTTATCCTATTTTGAGTCGATACAACAGTGAGTTAAGCAGCAATGGCCTGCTGGTAAGTACGAAATATCCTAACAGCACAGTTTTTCAAAACACACCGGAAACAGCCGTCTGAGTTAAGCAACAGGTTTGGTTTCAAATGTCATTTTGCTTAAGAAACTGTTGTTCGAAGTTTTTTGCTTTAAAAACCAGCCACGATACAATAGTTCCCTTTTTATCAACCAATTGGTGAAACCATGCCCAACAATTACAACTCGTTCATTTCCGGAAAGCTGGGACTCGAAGCTATCAACTGCTTTTATTACTCGTATTTTTACATCCGCCAATGATTCGCACTCAGTTTTGAACCCCAGTATCCACAACAATCTCGAAACAAACAACCATTTCTTTGCCTTGAGGCGAACTGCTGGGAAGCGAATTAATGGTATTCCTGCTTCCCTTATCAGCGGGTTTTCAATAATCCTCTTTCCAATTAAATGTCCTGTTTCTATACTTCTTAAAAGATTACTCGTATAAACAATATCTTCGTTTGTACAGACAATCTTGTTATTACAAATCCCTGATTCATCATACCTTTGAACCCACTGTGGAAAATCGTGACCAGAAATTATTTCTTTATCAGAAACCTTCGGCTTGGCATGACGGTATATTATTATTTCCATTTCAAAAACCGAACGCGCTGCTTTGGGGCACGCGGTCTTTGCGCGTCCCAAAAAGTTGGGTCTATATTTGACCAATTATTGAATACATAATGTTTTTTACCAATGTTTAATGCCTTTCAGAAAACCTTCAATACTATTTTCCCGGATAATCCTGATGTTTTGTCGATGAGCATCCTTGTGTACTGGATTTATCCATGAAAGGGTCACGCAGGTTTCGAATTCATCACAGCTCCAGCACCCTTCAATATGCTTGCCTTGGCAACATAAACGAATTGAGCAATTACTGCCTCCACCACCATCCTTACAGATTTTAATACAGTCAAGATGAGTCATGCTTTCAAGAACTCGAATACATCTTTCGGTAGCATTCAACGCATCAAATAAATCTGGCATGATCTTCGGCAAGCCTTCTGAAAGTTTCTCGAATTCAGGCTTACGCATTTGACTGAGTAGCTCATTGGCTAAAGTTGATAATTTACCATTACGAATGATGCAATCCCCACAATAAAGGCCACAGTAAGCAACTTGCGATTCATGATGAATAGGTAAAGTCATTCTATAAGTTCCAGCTCACAAGCCCCGTCGTGATTTTCGCATCAAGCAAGGGACCCTCCGGGGTCTTGTGCAGCGACAGGTTATACCAATTGTTCAAGTCTGTTTTTTGTACATTCGAAATATTCTTTTAGCCAAATATATTTTTTCTGAATATTCGGCTCTTCTTGAAATTTCTTTATATTATAGTCAATATAACTAGGTACAGAAGAGAGATCTTTAAATTGATCAGATTTTGGGTATCCAGATTCCACGGCATCCCCATAAGGTAATAAATAATCAACGTAATATTGTTCGTCAGTATCTTTCCTAAGGCGGTCAAATATTGAAATTTTATTTGATTTATCCCTTTTTACAGCATTATCAGCTAATTTTATGATTTCAGGAGAGACTACTATTCTTGGAGCACCACCTATTTTACGCTCTTGTTCATATGCAGTAATATATCCAGGACCGAAAATCATTCCATCTTTGTTGTATACAAGCCCCTTGTGTAGATAACCTCTAAGTATAGTTTTAAAGTTTTTGACCAGTAAATGGTATTGGAAATACCTCATCAATTCGATAGTTTTGAAGCAAGCTGCAATATCTGTATATGGAATAGTAATTATCAGTGAGTCAGAAACAGCAATAATTTCAGTTCCACTAAAAAGATCATTTTCTTGGTTAAATCTAATTGATGATTCTTTTATTGCCAGCATTAACGTAGCTATTTTGTCAAAATCATCTTGGGTCTTAATACTTTCAACCTTTTTTTTAAAACCAAGTATATCTATGAATGCAACAAACGATTCTTTAAAATCTATGAATTGAGGTAGTTTAAATATCATGTCATTCATACAAATTTTGGGTTCGTTGCAAATAACCAGCAATTAAAGGCGCCCCGCGATAGCGGCGTGCCTTTAATTGTCTGAGTAATTTGCCTTGTTAGGTGATTTGTTTTTCGATAAATTATCAAGAATTTTTTGGCCATCTGGCATACCAGACATAGTTCTCAAAAAAACCACATTTCTTCCCAGTATTTTTTTTATTTCTGCCGCTGAAATTGAGCTCTTTAAAACTTGAAAATCTATCAATTTTTGATAGTGACATTCGTCTTTATCATTATATCTATCTTTTTTTAGAGTGTCGCCTGTGCCTTTACCGTAAGCAACGATACCAACCCCATTTTCATAAAGAAAGACAATGTCACCTTTTTTTATTCGATCTATGTTGTATTTCCATGGATCATAGAATGCAGCTGCAATTCCATTATTTATCATGTCATCATGATCATTTATATCGTTTCCTCTATTTGTATTAAGAATATGAAAGTTGCTATTTTCATACTCATCAGATTGATTTAGCTTAAGCTCAGTTTCTGCAATTTTAATTCCCTCTTCAAGGAGTTTTAGCATAACTTCTTGTTTAGAAAGTGATAAGTAATCAGCCAGCTCTTCAATAAAAGAGTTTAATTCTTTTGGAATTCGAACAGTTGAAGCAACTAACTCTTTTTTTGTTATTTGGGAATTTTTTATCAAACTTTTTAAATCTGTCATAATAATGTCTCCTTGTTTTAAAGTTGAATTTAGAGACAACGTATCATTGAATTAAATTTGTGTCAATAATGAATTATAAATAATTCACATATGATTTAATTTCGTTTTATATTTTTGAAACCTAAGTTGCTCACCAGATTTGGATAACCTTACAAATGTAATGTTATCCAAAATGGTAAAAAATATTTTAATTCTTTTAAACAATCAGCAATCATCTCAATTGCTTTGAAATTATCTATAATCCATCAAGAGGCTTTTTGCAATAACGGGCTTTCATCTTTAGTAAATATGATATCGATTTGATATTCTTTGAAAGTCTCACGTTTAGTTATTGCAAAAACACATGATTATATTGTAATAATGATTTAAGATAATTGCATCATCTTCAAAAGAGAGGTTGCTCATATCAGGGTTCAAGGGGGCAAGGGTTCCAGGAATCAAGTGTAAAAAGGATGATAAAATCATTAGAATATATAAACGCCTGAACCCTTGAATACCACCTTTCTCCCAACTAATTGGGAGAAGAACCGATTCTTCAAACAGTTATAATCAGCAGAGCTTATAGTGACTCTTCAGGGAATAAAAACGAATATCGCGCTTTGTATTGCAATACTATTAATTGTTGCAATGTTTCTTGTAGATTTTGTTATGATTATAACAGCCCAAAAAAGCCTCGTTAAATCAGAAATATCTAAAGCGCATCTTATTTTATCCGATTTGGAAAATCATATTTTAATAGCTGATGACAATAAAAACATATTTATTGAGCCGGAATATATCAAAAGATTGGAAAAAAATTTAAAAACAGCGGACTTTTCCTGCATCCTGGTACAGGATAAAAATTTAAACCTCCTTTATTCCGGTGGTACAAATTGCAAGCTTTCCGATGATATAATAATTGTAACAGAAAGAGCTGTTAATTCTCTGGATAAAACATTAAGTTATGCAGGAACAACCTGGGGTGTTTTGTGGATGCAGGATCGTTATCTTATGATATCTTCCCCTCTGACCGTGGATGGGAAAATCCTGGCAGGGGCAGGCATTGTTATGGAGCTTGAAAACATCTACAGTTCTATAAGAAACTCCCAGAAAGTACTTATTGCTTATTTAATGGTAAATGCTTTTGTATTGACTATTGTTGGGCTTTATTTTGTTTCAAAAATTGCTGTAAAACCTGTTCAGCTAATGCTTAAAAGAGCTGATGAATTCCGGGAAGAAGATGAATTCTTTTTCATGCATGGCAACAAAGAAAATGAGTTCAACAAACTATCAAAAGCTTTAAACCGGCTTTTGAATAGAATTTCGGGAGATAAGGAAAAACTTCTGGCTAATGTGCAATCTCTTGAGAAGATGAATGCTGATTTACAAAAAGCTGAAAGAGACGTTATCCGGGCGGAAAAGCTTGCTTCCGTGGGCAGATTATCATCCGGGATAGCACATGAAATAGGAAATCCGATTGGAATAGTACTAGGTTATCTGGATCTGCTAAAGCAGGAGAATATCCCCGACCATGAAAAATATGAATATATACAAAGATCTGAAAGCGAAATTAACAGAATAAACGTTATAATCCGCCAGCTTCTTGATTTTTCCCGGCCTTCGGAGATAAACCAAACAAAAACCGGGGCTCATGAAACAATACAGGATATTGCGGAGATTGTAAAATATCAGCCTTTTATGTCCGGTATCGAATTAAAGCTTTTGCTTGAAGCAAAAAATGATATTATATTATCTGATCCAAACCAGTTAAAACAGATTTTTTTAAATCTTGTTATAAATGCTGCGGATGCGATTTCTTCATCAAAGGATAAACCGAAAGGACAATGCCGGATAAAGAGTGAAGTTATCAGCAGAGCTGATGCTAAAGCAATTAATAACATGCAGACATTGAAAATTTCTGTAATTGATAATGGCTCAGGAATTGACAAGGATGCCATAGGCAATATTTTCGATCCTTTCTATACTACAAAAGAATCGGGCAAGGGTACCGGGCTTGGATTGTTTGTTTGCTTTTCTCTTATTGAAAGCATGGGAGGAAAGATTGAGGCTATAAGCAATAAAGAAGAAGGAACCGCAATATCCATATATCTTCCTCTTTGTGAAGAAATAACTGCATAAAAAATTATGGAAAATAAAAAACCACAAAAACGGCTTCTTGTAATTGATGACGAAGATAATATGCGTCATATGTTAAATGCTATGCTGAAGAAATTCGGTTATACAGTTGATACAGCCGCTGACGGATATGAAGGCCTTATAATGCTTGAAAGCACACAATATGATTTTATTCTTTGTGACATTAAAATGCCTAAAATGAATGGAATCGATTTTTTAAAAAAGGTCAGAAACAAGATAAACGCCACCATCATAATGATGTCTGCATACGGCTCTATGGATACGGCAATCGAAGCCATGAAGGAGGGCGCATATGATTATATTTCAAAACCGTTTAAAGCAGATGAAGTATTTCTTGCCTTGAAAAAAGCGGAGGAAAGAGAGCTGCTAAAAAACGAAAACCGTTTATTGCGTCAGGAAATTGAAAAAATTGAAGGAAGATATTCTTTCGGAAATATGATAGCAAAAAGCAAAAGCATGAAATCGGTTTTTACACTTTCTGCCAAAGCCGCCCAGTATAATACAACGATTTTAATTATAGGTGACAGCGGAACAGGCAAAGAGCTTATAGCCAGAGGGATTCATTTCGGAGGAAGCAGATCTAAAAAACCTCTTGTCCCTGTTAATTGCGGCGGCATACCGGAAAACCTTCTTGAAAGCGAGCTTTTCGGACATAAGAAAGGGTCATTTACAGGTGCTGATCGGGATAAAAAAGGTCTTTTCGAAGAGGCTGACAGCGGGACAATTTTGTTAGATGAGATAGGAGAACTGCCTCTTTCTTTGCAGGTGAAATTACTTAGGGTTTTACAGGAAAGCGAAATAAGACCGGTAGGCGATTCCAAAACAAAAACAATTGACGTGAGGGTTATAGCTGCTACTTCAAAAAATCTTGAAGAAGAGATCAAAACATCCGCCTTCAGGCAGGACCTTTACTACAGGCTTAATGTTCTTACGATCAAAATTCCGCCTCTTAAAGAAAGGGCTGAAGATATCCCACTGTTATGTGAGCATTTCATAAATGCTTTAAATATAAAAATAGGTAAAGATATTAAAAGCATTTCACCAGCTGCAATGTCCTTGCTGCTTTCGCATGACTGGCCCGGAAATGTAAGAGAACTTGAGAATATTATTGAAAGGGCGGTCGTACTTGCTGAGCAACCCGTTCTTATACCTGATAACTTTCCCCCGGAACTGGCAATTAAAAAAGCAGGCAAAGCAGATGATAATATAGACGGGTATTCAATAAAAGTGGCTCACTCAACTATTGAAAAAAAGCTGATTGAAAAAGCTCTTGGGGCAACAAACGGTAACAGAACAAAAGCAGCTCAACTTCTTGAAATAAGCCACCCTTCGCTTTTAAGTAAAATGAAAACCTATGACATCAAATTATAAATCGCAGGACTGCTTTTAATGTAACTAAATATACTGCCCAAAGTGGACACCTGTCTTATGCACCCACCTTGGGCATATTTGAAAACGTGTTGGGCAAAATTCACGATTGCAGTTTTTAAGGCTCTAAAAACTCTATTCGTCTTTATTAATTTTATCCCTTAATTTCCCGGAGCATTTGAAAGTAACTACCCTTCTTCCTCTCAGGATCAAATCGGAACCTGTAGCCGGATTTCTGCCTCTTCTCTGGCTCTTTTTCTTTACACAAAATTTACCGAATCCGGATATTAATACATCATCACCGTTTTCAAGAGTATCCTTAATTATCATAAGAAGAGATTCTATGATATCGACCGATTTTTTCTTGGTAAAGCCGAGTTCATGTACTCTGGCAACAATGTCATTTTTAGTTAAAGCCATGGCACCTCCTAATAATCTTTTTTCACTTACAGATTAAGATATAAATTTAGAATAAATATACTGTTATAAATAAACGCCCGTAAGGCATTTTGCTTATTAACTCTTTATCAAATCATTTGTTTTCAATATTTTGCCGGAAAGAGAATTTTTGTTTTCCAATCACATTATCTGTTTTTTTAATATTTTATCAATATAAGTTATTAATCCTGCATCTTCTTTCATACTATTTAACAAAAACACACTCAACTTTATTAATAATCAGCGCGGATATGTTCCATGGCCATATATATAGTCAAAATAATACTCATAATATTCCATTTTTTCAACGATTTGTTCTTTAACATCATCACTGCTTTTTGTTTTATTAACAAGCTGTTTCAGCCATAAATCCTTGGCATATCTATAAAGAACATCTTTAAATGTATTAGGATTGCCTGCAATTTCTTTATTGTTTCGGAGAAAAGTATCGGTTGAATCCAAAACTTTTTTTATACTTCTAATGTATTCGGTATCATCAAAGCCGGATTCAATAAAAAGTTGAAAGAGGCCGTTAATTATGGATTTTACGGTACCTTCAACAGCATCAATGCAATTCATTTATGTTCCAAACCACTAAAAATTTTCATGCCATGCGCAACAATTAATAATCAGGTCAACCGGCAAAAATCAAGTCGACGGCCTTTTAATAGCTATTATGCTTTATGCTTTCATACGTGTTTTCAATATAACAGAACTTATATAATTACAATAGATCATAAGTCTATGTAAGTGTTTAAAATATACGGACATTGATAGTATGTCAAGAGATTAAAAAAAGAAAAAAAGATTAATAATACAGAAACATTCATCATCACAATACGATATAAGAACAAAATAACAAATAGTTACAATAAGATATGTTATATTTGTCCTGTTTTATATCCTGATGGTATTTTTTTATAAATTGTATTTTTGAAGCAATTATCACAAATTTATGGCCAATATAACAAGACCGGTTTTGCTGACTATCTATTTTAAAGCCAGGCTATTCTTCAATGCCATATCCACATTTGCCATAATCTCTTGGGAAAGAACAGCGATTTTTGGCAATAACAGCCGTCTATTGTCAATGGTGCGGATCTGCGATAGATTGACAATGGACGGCTTTTTCATGCCGACATCCGTGCCAATAGAAACACATATCGGGTAATTTGCTTTTTTCTCGGAATATTCAGTTATAACAGCAATAATAGTCGTAGGGGAGTACTGATTGCCGATATCGTTTTGAATGATCACCACTGGTCGGGTTTTTCCTGTTTCACTCCCTACCACAGGATCAAGGGCTGCATAATAGATTTCCCCCCTTTTAATGTTGGAAGTTGTCAAGGTGTGGCCTCTGGAAGATTCTCGGCATCAGAATATTTAAAGTCATCACAAATATTATTGTTTTCTTCAGCTAAGTCCTGATAAGCAGCCTTCATATGCTTCTCAAAATCCTGCCTTTCGAGTTGAATTAATTTTTCCTCAATAGACTCCCGTACGAAAGCAGAAACCTTTTTCCCCTGCCGGGAAGATGCCTTAAAAAGCTTCTCCTTGGTCTCGACCGGTAGTTGGATATTTATCCGTACTTTTTCTTGTTGCGTAGTAGATAACATTTATACACCTCTTTTTTGTATATTAATGATGTAAATATTTTATATCAAAATATGATGTAAATAACAACAACTATTTAAAAAAAATTAATTAATAACTTAGCCATTATATTCTCTTGTTCCGGATGTTTTCAGGATAATCTAAAAACATCATAGAAAAATCTTTTTTGTGACAAAATATGTGTGTATAAGATTTATAAGATATTCATTTTGAAAAAGCGGGACAAAAACGGAATGAAATGCAAAGAAAAAAGAAATAAATAAAATTTAAACTGTGTAACCATCTAATTTTATTTGGAGCCGACGGGCGGAATCGAACCGCCTACCTGCTGATTACGAATCAGCTGCTCTACCGTGTGAGCTACGTCGGCTTATATTTTCAATGAAAGTAGGTACTTTGTTTATGTGTCAAAATCAAGAGAAAAATAATTCTATCGATTATCTTTTTAAACCCTTTTTACAAAAAGAACAGGGTGTTGATTTCGAAGGATTGTCCGGCTCGAAAAAAGCTTATATTGCATACAAATTATATATAAGCCACAGGTTACCAATGCTTGTTATAGTGCCTTCAGTAAAAGAAGGAGCCAATTTTGTTAATGATCTTATTTTTTTTCTAAGCAGCCCAAAAGTCCCAGTAATGATTTTTCCTCAATATGATGGGTCTTCGTCTAAATCCTTCTCTTACCATAATGAAATAGCATCGGATCGCATCAGAACTCTATATCAAGCTATTGAAAGCCAAACCCCTCCAATTATTGTCACAACACCTGCTGCCCTGGCCGGAAAGCTTATTCCAAAAAATGAATTGTTAAGTTTTTCTGAGCTCATTGCAGAAAATGAAGAATTAGAAAGGGAAAACCTGATCGAAAAACTGGTTGAGGGTGGCTATTGTAAAACCGTAATTGTTGAAGAACCCGGAGATTATTGTATCAGAGGTGGCATTATTGATATTTTCACACCTCTTTATTCCGATCCCTTAAGAATTGAGCTTGCCGGTGACCTTGTAGAATCAATAAGGTTTTTTTCAGCATCAAGCCAGAGAAGCTTAAAGGCTGTCAGTGAAGCAGTTATTCTTCCCGCTAAAGAAGCAATAGTAAAAAACAAAGATTTAAACAATTTTATCAGCCGGATCAGAGAAATCGCCTCCGGGCTTAATATTCCTGTTACAAAAGTCAGAGCAATAGTCGATAAAATAAAAACCGAAGGGATTCTTCCAAATATTGAAGGCATAAGCAGTCTGATTTATCCAAAGCCTGATTCTCTTTTTGATTATATTCCCAAAAATTCCATAATCATTATGGATGAACCTGAACAACTTCAACAGGAAGCAGGCAAACTGTTTGAAAAGGAATTTAATAATTATACTGCTGCCTGCGACGAACAAAGCCTGTGTATCGATCCTGACAACATCTATCTGTCATGGGATAAAATATACGGATTAATCAATGAAAGAAAGTATTATACTTTCAGATCTATAGGGTTATTAAGTAATAATGGGCACGATCGTTTATCAATAAAATGCGATAATTTTATAAAAAGTAATGATTCTGTAATTTTGGATCTGAAAAACCGTATCAAAAAAGAAAACTACCTTTCGCCCCTTGCACAATGGATTGATGATAAAAAAAACTTAAAATGTGTTACTTTAATTGTTTGCAGCACCACATCTCAGGCCGAAAGAATGAAATCCCTTTTATCGCCATATGGGATTACAATGCAAATAAAAGAGGAATTTCCCCATAGGTTAATCACAAAAGGGGAAGCATATATTTGTCTTGGACACGTTTCTTCCGGATTTATGTATCTTGATGAATCATTGGCAATTATAACCGAAGATGAAATTTTCGGTGCAAAACACCATTTAAAAAAGCGTGTAGCAAAAAGACCGGCTTCTGTGATTCTTGCTTTTGAAGATTTGAAAAAAGGAGATCTTGTAGTTCATAACGAGCATGGAATAGGAAAATTCGAAGGCATTGCTAAACTGAATCTAAACGGTTCTACAAATGATTTTCTGCTTATTTTATATAAAGATGATGACAGGCTCTATCTTCCGGTTGATAAGATGAACCTGGTTTATAAATACATGGGTGTTGACGAAATCTCACCTGTTCTTGATAAAATGGGTGGCAAATCATGGGATAGGGTAAAAGAGCGCGCAAAAAAGTCTGCTGAAAAAATTGCCGGAGAACTTCTTAAATTGTACGCAGTAAGAAAAGTAAGTAAAGGTTTTGAATATAAAAATCCGGATAGCTATTTTAAGGATTTTGAAGCCGGATTCACATATGAAGAAACCCCCGACCAATTGCAGGCAATTGAAGATGCCTTAAACGATATGGGAAACAGTACTCCCATGGACAGGCTGGTATGCGGTGATGTGGGATACGGTAAAACCGAAGTGGCATTAAGAGCCTCATTTCTTGCAATCAATTGCGCCAAACAGGTTGCAGTACTTGTTCCTACCACAGTTCTTGCGGAACAGCATTATTCAACTTTTACTGCACGGTTTGAGAAATATCCGATAAATATTGAATGCCTTAGCAGGTTCAGAGCTCTTAAGGAACAAAAGAGGATAATATCCGATATTTCATCCGGAAAAGCTGATATTGTTATCGGAACCCACAGGCTTTTGCAAAAAGATGTTGCCTTTAAGGATTTAGGGCTTATTGTGCTTGACGAAGAGCATCGGTTCGGCGTCAAACACAAGGAAATGCTGAAAAAATTAAGGGCTAACGTTGATGTTCTTGCATTGACAGCCACACCGATTCCAAGAACATTGCATATGTCGCTTACCGGAATACGTGATATCAGTGTTATTTCCACTCCGCCCGAACACCGCCAGTCTATAATAACCTATGTCTCCGAATTTGATGAAGCTCTGATTGCCCAAGCTGTGAGAAAAGAGCTTGAAAGAAAAGGTCAGATATATTTTGTACATAATAATATTTTTAGTATTGAAAAAATTGCGACAAAATTGCAGGGACTTGTTCCTGAAGTAAAAATCGGAATCGGACACGGCAGGCTTAATGAAGACGAACTCGAAAGGGTTATGCTCAAATTTGTAAATAAAGATATTGATATGCTGGTTTGCACCACAATAATTGAATCAGGACTTGATATCCCTTCGGCTAATACTATAATTATTAACAGAGCAGATAAACTGGGGCTGGCACAGATATATCAGTTGCGGGGAAGGGTTGGGCGGTCTGATGAGCAGGCTTATGCTTACCTTTTTATCCCGAAAGACAGCATTCTCGGAAAAGATGCCCAAAAACGCTTGAAAGTATTAATGGAACACAGCGATCTTGGTTCAGGTTTCCAGATCGCTATGAGCGATTTAAGAATAAGAGGGGGTGGTACAATCCTGGGTGCTTCTCAGTCAGGACATATTGCAGCTGTTGGATATGAGATGTTTCTCAAGCTTATGGAAGAAGCGGTTTGTGAACTTAAAGGTGAGCCTGTAAAAGAAATTTTGGAGCCGGAAATAAATATTTTAATGTCAGCATATCTTTCTGAAACTTATGTACCCGATATTGACCAAAGGCTTACAGCCTACCGCCGTCTTTCAAAAATGACGGAAGTTAATGAGATATCAGGCTTTAAAGCGGAACTGACAGACAGATTCGGGCCTTTGCCTAAGGAAGCTTCCAATCTTTTAATTAAAATCATGCTCAGAATATTAGCACAAAAATCAGGTGTTAAACGACTTAACTTAAAAGACCGTCAGCTTTTACTGTATTTTGCAATGCAACCATATATAAAAAACCCTTCGGAACTTATCGATATGGTTATTGCAAATAAAGACCGTTTCGAATTTACACCGGACCATGTGCTTAAAGTAAAATTGTCAAAACAAAGTTTTATAAGGCAAATAGGTGAGATTAAAAACATCTTGAAAGAAATTGCCCAACGTGTTAACGGCTGAATTCTCTATCAATAAATAATGACGGACTAATACAAAGTCCATCTTAATTATATAACATCAAACTATATTGCGATCGGATACTTATGAAAAGCAAATTTAAGACATGCACAAACACTATAGTTATACTTTTTATTATGATAGTAATGCCGGGTATTTTAATTTACAAAGGCCAATGCAGCGCCGAAGTGTTGGACAGGATTGTTGCCGTGGTTAATAATGAGTTGATTACACTTAGTGATTTTACAGAAACCACCAAAGCCTATACTGAAAAAATACTGTCATTTGGTTATCCTGAAGACCAAGAGCGCGAAATGCTTTTTAAAATGCGGGAAGATGTTTTAAATCAGCTTATTGACCAGAAGCTTACCGATCAGCAAGCTAAAAAATACGATCTTTCGGTAACTGATAAAGAGCTTGACAATACCTTAGAGCGTATTAAAGAGTCCAAGCGCTTAACTGACGAAGAGTTAAGGAACATGGTAGCTAAAGATGGACTTACGTTTAATGAATTCAGCGATAAAATAAAGCAGAATATTCTCAGAGCAAAAATTCTTGATATTGAAGTTAAATCAAGGATAGTAATTACAAGAGACGATGTTAAAGCATATTATGAAAGTCATAAGAGCGAATATATGCCGCAAGCAGTATATCATCTTTTTAATATAATAAACAGATTGGATTCCAATGCAGATAATGATAATAAAATCAAAGCCTTGTCAATAATGGAAACTATTTATACAAAACTAACTGAAGGACAGTTAGTTGAAGAAATTGACAAAGATTATGCAGAATCATACGGTATTGAAACTTCGGATTTGGGAACATTTGAATTTAATGAATTATCACAACAAATACAGGATGCGATAAAAGACCTTAAACAAAAAGAATTCAGCAAAGTACTTGAAACTGATCTGGGGTACCAAATTATCTACATAGAGGAGATTAAAACAAAGCCCGGCAAGTCACTTGATGAAGCTACCTCCGAAATTCAGGGGATACTTTATAATGATGCCACCAATGAAAAATTCAAACTATGGGTAGAAGAACTAAGGCAAAATTCTTATATCAAGATTATTAAATAGGTATCGTGAAGCTTTGTTTCTTCGCCGTCCAAATCATAATATTTTGCTGGTATATAAATATTTAGCCGAGTGAGTACACTTCATTTTTTAAAGCCATGCCGGGATTATAAATAGATGCCAAATTTCACATTGCCTGCAATAGTTCTTCGGCGTGTAGATTTTGGAGACTATGATTTAATATTGACCTTCTTCTCATTAAAAAAAGGCAAAATATCTGCAATTGCAAAATCTGCAAAAAAGAGTGCAAAACGTTTCGGTGGAATTCTTGAATTGTTTTCGCTTTTAGAAATTGTATGCAGTTCTTCAAAAGACAGGGATCTTATGGTTTTGCAGGAGGCAAATCTTATTGATTCCTTTTCCGGTATAAGGGGAAACTTAAAAAAAACCGCATATGCGAGTTATTTTGCTGAAATGATAAATGTGTGGACAGAAGCAGGAGCAAAACAGGACAATCTTTACCTCCTGTTACATTTTGTTCTTGAGCAACTTGATAACTGCCTGATACCGGAAGAAATACTAAGCATCATTTTTCAGATGAGATTTATTGTTATAGCTGGTATTTGCCCTGATTTGTCCTTGTGTATGAAGTGCCGCCTTGAAATAGACAACATAAAAGAAGATCGTGTTGCCTTTGACATTTCAAAGGGTGGAATTGTATGTCAAAAATGTGCCGGAGCATCTGTTAACCGGCTCTTTCTTTCCAAAGGGACAATCAAACGGCTCCTATGGATTGAAAGCGGCGATTTATCCAAGGCCTCAAAAATACGTTTTACTTCTCCTGCTATAAAAGAGGGATTGGATCTTCTGGAGTCATATACAGCCTATCATCTTGGAAAAGAGCTGCAAAGCTTTAAGTTTTTGAAACAGATCAGGAAAAAAGATGAATAATTTTAGCAAACTATTAAATTCGGAACATGCCGAAGCTTCGGTGCCCTGCCGTATTGATATGGGCGGAACTTTAGATATAAGTACATTTCATTATCCTCTGATGCATCTTAACCCATGCACATTTAATATTGCTGTTAATTTAAGAACCAGAGTGCATCTTCATCCATTTGACAAAGGAAAGATAAAAGTTTCTTCACGCGGTTTTAAAAGCGCAGTATTTCCTATAGAAAAAGCACCTTTCAACCACCCGCTTGGGCTTATGTTTGCGATTGCATCATTTTTCAGAGCTGACGGAGTCCATATTTCAATTAACTCTTCATCTCCCCCAAGAAGTGCTTTAGGCGGATCATCATCTGCTGCCGTGGCACTTATAGCAGTGCTTTCAAAATTACATGAAAAAACAGGCAAAAAAGCATTGTCAAAGCAGCAAATTGTTTTGCTTGCGCATTCAATCGAACAAAGTGTTGCCGGTGTGCCGTGTGGTTTGCAGGATCAACTTGCAGCAGCTTTCGGAGGTATTAATGCATGGTACTGGAAAGATGGGTCAGATGGGGCTCCTTATAAAAAAAGGAGCATATTTAACAATAAATTTTTCAAAGATTTCAAAAAGAATCTGCTTTTAGCCTATTGCGGTATTCCGCATGAATCAAAAAACATAAACGGCATATGGGTTAATCAGTTTGTTTCCGGCAAATACCGAAATCTATGGGATGACATAGTGGCATGCACAAATAGTTTTGTTGATGCATTATCAAATTATAAATTTCATGATGCTGCTTTACTTATGAATCAAGAGACTGCTATAAGAAAAAAAATGACGCCGGATGTTTTAGATGATATCGGCCGAAAGCTTGTTAAAGCAGCTGTAAGCAATAACTGTGGAGCAAGATTTACAGGTGCCGGAGGCGGAGGCTGTATATGGGCTATAGGGGAAATTTCCGATATTGAAAAATTAAAGCCTAAATGGGAGTCCGTACTTTCGCAAAGAAAAGAAGCATGCTTACTCGATATTGAACCGGACCCAGAAGGTTTGCTGATAAACTAATAAGAGGTAAAAAAATATGAATTTTCAAGATATAATTCTGTCTTTGCAAAAGTTCTGGTCACGCAAAGGCTGTGCACTTATACAATCATATGATTTGGAAGTGGGTGCGGGTACTTTTCATCCTGCCACTTTATTAAAATCTTTGGGACCGGAGCCATGGAATGCTGCCTATGTTCAACCTTCCAGGCGCCCAACTGACGGCCGGTACGGGGAAAACCCAAACAGACTTCAACATTACTATCAGTATCAGGTAATACTCAAGCCTTCTCCTTCTGATGTTCAACAGCAGTATCTTATGAGTTTAAAAGCCCTTGGCATAAACCCACTTGATCATGACATAAGATTTGTTGAAGATGACTGGGAATCCCCTACCCTCGGCGCTTCAGGCCTTGGATGGGAAGTATGGCTGGATGGAATGGAAATAACACAATTTACATATTTCCAGATAGCAGGAAGCATAGATCTTCATCCGATCTCTGTTGAAATTACATATGGGCTGGAAAGAATAGCAATGTATTTGCAGGAAGTTGATAATGTCTATAACCTTAAATGGAATGATTCTATCAGTTATGGAGATATTTATCATCATCAGGAAGTGGAACAATCGACTTATAATTTCGAAAAAGCCGATATTAATTTTCTGCACAATCTTTTTGCCCAGTATGAAGCGGAATCTTTAAAAATAATTAAAGAATCACTTGTTATTCCTGCTTATGAGTACTGCCTTAAGTGTTCGCATACCTTTAACCTTCTTGACGCCCGCGGAGCAATCAGTGTTACGGAAAGAACCGGTTACATAGCAAGGATCAGAAACCTTGCTCGTGCATGTGCGGAAGAATACTTAAAGCAAAGAGAAGCTATGGGTTTTCCTTTGCTTAAAAAATAATAATTGCAAATTTTTTACAGGCTTATAATGAGTCTTTAATATTTATAGTTTTTGGTAAACCGAGGTAAAAATGGAAACACTGTTACTTGAAATTGGAATGGAAGAAATTCCTGCAGGCTATATCGAACCGGCGCTTAGCGCACTTTCTGCTATTCTTGCACAAAGACTGACCGAAGAAAGAATCAAACATGGTAAATTAAAAACATTTGGAACTCCGAGAAGACTTTCAATATTTGTTTATGATGTTTCTGCAAAACAGGATTCTCTTACTACAGAAATTAACGGGCCTCCGGAAAAAATAGGATTCGATGAAAACGGACAGCTTACAATGGCCGGCAAAAAATTTGCAGAAAAAATGGATATCAGCCCAAAAGCAATCAGCGTAAAGCAAACTGATAAAGGGTCTTATCTTTGTGCAGTCAAAACAGAATCCGGAATCAAAACCAAAGCAGTTTTAAATAAAATACTTCCACAGGTTATTTTACATATTCCTTTTCCAAAAGTTATGAAATGGGCGGATCTTGATATCAAATTTGCAAGACCCATTCAGTCTATAGTCGCTCTTTTAGGCGGGCAGGTTATCTCTTTTGATATTGGCAATATCAAAAGTTCAAGAAATACTTTCGGCCATCGTTTTTTATCTCCCGACAAAATAAGATTATCTGATCCGGATGAATATATCAATAAATTAAAAGACGCCTTCGTACTTGCAGACATCAATGAAAGAAAAGCTGATATTAAAAACCAGATCGCAGAAATTGCAAAAAATCTTGATGGTAATGTTTTATGCGATGATGAACTTGTGAATATTGTCACCAATCTTGTTGAGTATCCCGTAGCGGTTGCCGGAAGCTTTGACAGATCTTATCTTGAAGTGCCGGATGAGGTGCTGATAAATTCAATGCGCGAACATCAGAAGTATTTCGCAATTATTGATACCAATAACAGGCTTTTGCCGAATTTTATTGCCGTCAATAATACACAGGCCAAAAATATGCAGGTAGTCGCTAAAGGCCATGAAAGAGTTTTAAGAGCCCGCCTGGAAGACGCCCGGTTTTTTTACAAAAGCGATATTAAAATTTCTCCCGATGACTGGGTTGAAAAACTAAAAGGCGTTCTTTTTCAGGCAAAACTCGGCACCATGTACGAAAAAACCCAAAGAATTGAAAAATTGGGCAAATATCTTGCTGATGAGATATCTGATGACCCGCTATTAATAAAGCAAACAGTAAGAGCTGCCAGGCTATGCAAGGCCGATCTGGTCAGCCATATAGTAGGCGAATTTCCAAAACTTCAGGGTATCATGGGAAGAATATATGCTGCAAAGGCAGGGGAAGAAAATAATGTGGCTATTGCTATTGAAGAACATTACAGGCCAGCATATTCAGGCGGAAAGCTTCCGGAAACTACAATTGGTGCAATAGTAGCAATAGCAGATAAGATGGATTCGATTTGCGGCTGTTTTTCAGCAGGACTTATACCTACCGGAGCTTCAGATCCTTATGCATTAAGAAGACAGGGAATCGGAATAATTCAGATAATGCTTGATAAAGGGTTTTTATTCTCATTAAGAAGCCTGATTGAAAAAAGCCTCTCACTGTTTGAAATTAAAGATACCACAGATAATAGTAGTACAGCTGATAATGTCTATAGTTTTTTGCAAGGCCGTATATCACACCTGCTTGCAGAAGAAGGCTATTCAAAAAATGTGATATCGGCAATAGTTGATATTTCCGCAAACCATGTGCCTGATGTATGGCAACGCACAAAAGCGCTTGAAAAACTTAAAGCTGACCCAGGCTTTGAGCAGCTTGCAATAGCATTTAAAAGAGTTGTCAATATCATCAGAAAATCAGCCCCCAAAAGTGCCGACTGCAAAAGTGATGTTAACGAAAGACTGTTTGAAAAAGATTGTGAATCGGCTTTATTTGCTGCATATAAAGATATAAAAATGAAAGTATCGGATAATCTTGAGAAAGGATTTTATGACCAGGCCCTGCTTGATATTGCGTCTCTTAAAAACCCTGTTGATGATTTTTTTGATGGCGTTTTAGTAATGGCCGAAGATGAAAATATCCGTAACAACCGAATAGCATTGCTAAGATCTATTTCCGATCTTTTTGCATTATTTGCAGATTTTTCAAAAGTGTGAAAATTGTAACTACTAAGGTTCACAGTTCAAGGGTTCACGGTTCAAGGTTAGAGAGCTGCGAATTTAAAGATGTTTACGAGCAAATCAGACGAACCCGTATTTCCGTTCGTGGGTTCATCAACTATCTCAAGAAATATGAAGAGCTCAAAACAATCAACTGTGAACCGTGAACCTAACAACCTGAGTAGTTACTGATAATTTATGTTTTATTAAGTATTATCAAACGAGCTATTTTCAAACAATAAACAAATGGAGGATAAAATGCCTTTTGATCCTGATATGGACAAAATATTAAAACAGTGGAGATGTGAGGAAACAGGCCTTGTTGTTTCCATAAATCGTTATGGAGAAGGTGAAGCAAAACTTCAGATAGGCCCGAGAATATTTATTAAAAAAGACGGAAATGAAAGCCAGCGTAAGGCAGGCCGTCTTACAATTGAAGATCTTATGTGGTTTTATGAAATCATTGATGAAGTTAAAGATGAGCTCTCAGCACTTGCCGTCCCTAAATAATCAGGCTTTGATAAAAATATGTCAGACATTATAAACCCTGATATTATCAAAAAAATTGAAACTTTGAGAGAAGAACTCAACAGACATAATTATTACTATTATGTAATGGATGACCCTCAATTTTCCGATGCCCAATATGATAAAATGATGCAGGAATTGCTTGAACTTGAAGAAAGATTTCCGGAACTGTCAAGTCCTGATTCTCCGTCTATGAAAGTTGGTGCTGCACCTGTCAAAAAATTTGAGACAGTAAAACACTCTGTTAAAATGCTAAGCCTTGATAATGCGTTTTCTGATGCTGATATTTTAAATTTTGACAAGCGCGTAATAAAAGAGCTTATGACGGATGAGCAAATTCTTTATACGGCAGAACCCAAGATGGATGGAGTTGCCGTAGAGCTTGTTTATAAAGATGGAAGGCTTGTATCTGCTTCTACAAGGGGGGATGGCGAAACCGGTGAAGACATAACTTCTAATGTTAAAACTATACGTTCTGTTCCTGTCTTGCTTCAACCGCACCAAAAAGAGCATACCAGCCCTTCCCTTCTTGAGGTTAGAGGTGAGGTTTTTATAAGCAAAGATGGTTTTAAACGGCTTAACGAAGATATGCTGTCCCAGGGTCTGCCATTATTTGCGAACCCAAGAAATGCTGCGGCGGGATCTTTGAGGCAGCTTGATTCTAAAATAACCGCAAAACGGCCGCTTGAAATTTATTTTTACGGTATCGGTGAGTCAGAAGGTATAAATTTTCAATCTCACTGGGACTGGCTTTGGGCTTTAAAAGAGCTTGGGCTAAGAATCAATCCCCATATAAAGCCAAAAATAAATATAGCTGCTGTTTGTAGCTATTACAAAGAACTTGAAGCTATGCGAAACTCCCTGCCATATGACATAGATGGTATGGTGATAAAAGTAGATTCCGTGAAGTTTCAGGAGCAGCTTGGAACTAAAGCAAGAAGCCCCAGGTGGGCTATTGCATATAAATTTAAAGCTATACAGGAAACAACCAAAATAATGGATATACTTGTGCAGGTGGGGCGCACCGGCGCTGTCACTCCTGTAGCCTGCCTTGAAAGTGTCAATGTAGGGGGAGTGAATGTAAGCCGTGCGACACTGCATAACGAGGATGAAATTAAAAAGAAAGATATCAGGATAGGAGATACCGTTATTGTTCAGCGCGCAGGTGATGTTATCCCGGAAATCGTAAAAGTTATTGACAGTGTAAGAACCGGAAGTGAAAAAATCTTTTGTATGCCTCAAAATTGCCCTTCATGTAATTCGCAACTTATTCGTGATGAAAAAGAGGTTTCCGTTAGATGTATAAATGATACCTGTCCAGCAAAAATAAAAGCGCAGATAGAGCATTTCGTTTCCAAAAGGGCTTTTGATATAGAAGGCCTTGGTGAAAAGTTGATTGATCAGCTTGTTGAAAAAAAACACTTATCTTCCTATGCTGATATTTTTTATCTTGAAAAAGCAAGATTGGAAGGCATGGAGCGCATGGGCTTAAAATCTGCCGAAAATCTTATTGAAGCTATTGAAAAAAGCAAAAATATATCTTTTGCCAGATTTATTTACGCGCTTGGCATTCGTCATGTGGGCGAACATATCGCTGAGATACTTGCATCAAAGTATGGAGAATATAAAAAGCTCTGTAATGCAACATATGATGATTTAAATACTATAAATGGACTCGGTCCTGTTGTATCACAAAGCATTGTTGACTTTCTCGTACACAGGGACAATCTTGACAGGATAGAACGAATACTAAACAGCGGCGTTAGACTCCAATATGAAGAAAACAGAAAAAATTCAATCCTTGATGGTAAAGTTTTTGTTATAACCGGAACTCTTGAAAGTCTGACAAGAAACGAAGCCATAATGAAAATCAAATCATTGGGCGGAAAAATCAGCGGGTCCGTTAGCAAAAAAACCAATTATCTTGTTGCCGGCAGTTCTCCCGGATCTAAGCTTGAAAAAGCAAAAGCAGCCGGTGTTAAAATAATTAATGAGAACAATCTTAAAGTTTTACTTGAAAGCTGATATTTAGCCAAATTTCAGATAGTGTCAAGCAATTGGCGTTCCCACCTAATTTCAGATAGTGTCAACCAATTGGCGTTTCCCCCTTTTTTTATAACTCCGCACAAACCGCGTGTTTTCCATAATTAATCGAATCTATACATATACCAATAAGCTATAAGCTATAATATATCAAGGCATATCCTTTGCATATCCTGGTTCCGCTGGCATAGACTAAATATATATAAGCCCGATCAATCAATAGTTTTTATTAATATTTACGCTACCGAAAAAAGAAAACACGAAAGGTATACATATGTCTGAAATCGGAGAATGCATTGCTTTTGCCAACTACAAGGGCGGTACGGGTAAAACAACTTCCTGTTTGAGTATTGCCGGGTTTTTGGCCAAAGGCGGTAGCAAGGTCCTCTTAATCGATTTTGACCCGCAGGCAAGCGCAACTTCTGGAATTGGTATAGATAAACTGACGTTAAAGCACACGATATATGATTCAATTCTTGGTCTGTGCGATGGACACGAAGATGTCCCGTTAAAAAATATAATACTGGAAACGGATGTAAAAAATCTCCACCTCGCGCCATCCGAATGGGATCTCTCTGCTGCCGAAGTAAGTATTCAAAGCACTAAGGAAAAAATTACTTTACTCCGTACGTTAATCCGGGATGTCCAATCTTTGTATGATTACATTCTGATTGATACGCCTCCCAGCTCAGGACTACTGCTGATGAACTGTTTTGTTGCTGCAGATCACATGATCATACCTTTTGATCCCGGTATTTTTTCCGTCGAAGCCATTGACAATCTCAAAACCGTATTTCTTGATGTCAAGCGCAATACCGGTCATCATTTTAATAAGATTACGATTATTCTGACCCGATATGTTGGGCAAGACCCACTAGAAAGAATATTACACGGCGATAACCCATCCCGCCAGATCAAGAAAATGCTGGTAAGAATGTTCAAGTCTGTATTTGTTGTTCCGGAATCGCCGGAGATTTTTAAATCACAACAAAAAGGGACTCCGATCTCTCATTATGCACCAAAAAGTAAGGCCGGTAAGGCCTATAAGAAAATTGCGGATTCAATAAAAAAGTCAAACTTAACGCTCTAATTAGAAAAGAAGGGAAATATTATGAAAGCTATAAAAAAGGAACGCAAGCCCGGAAGATCTGTTTTCTTTCCGGATAAAGAAGAAAATAACGATGTTGCTGCGGGCGAGGTTGACTTTATCAATAACTCAGGCAAAGACACACCAAACCAGCTCAATACTGCTGATAATAGTTTGAAGATGTTATTAAACGCTCTCAAGGCTGTAAGAGCAGGTGATTTTAACGTAAGGCTGGATTTTGACCGACACGGTGGCATCATGGCCGATATTGCCGATGTGTTTAACGATGTTATTGAATTAAACAGGAGGTTATCCGATGATTTTGTACGTATAAGTGAGATTATCGGTCATGAAGGGAAGGTATCAGAGCGTATCGCGATCGGACCGGTAACCGGTTCATGGAGGACCAGTGTTGAATCAGTAAATTCTTTCATAAATTATCTCGTCCAACCTACAGAAGAATTCGGCCGTGTTATCAGCAGTGTTGCCGAGGGAAACCTTTCAAATAAAATGGCTTTGGAAATCGATGGAAGGCAATTGAAAGGTGAATTCTTAAAAATCGGCAACAGAGTCAACATGATGGTCGACCAGTTAAGCAGCTTTGCCTCAGAGGTAACCCGTGTGGCCAGAGAAGTCGGCACCGATGGAAAGCTTGGCGGTCAGGCAGAAGTGCAGGGGGTTGGCGGTACATGGAAGGAATTAACGGAAAACGTCAATATGATGGCGGCTAACCTCACCAATCAGGTCCGCAATATTGCCGTTGTAACTACTGCTGTTGCCAACGGGGAGCTTTCCCAGAAGATCACTGTTGAGGCAAAAGGCGAAATCCTTGAATTGAAGAATACGGTAAATAAGATGGTTGACAACCTCAATACTTTCGCCAGCGAGGTTGCTCGAGTGGCCAGAGAGGTTGGTATCGAGGGGCAGCTGGGCGGCCAGGCAGAGGTTCCCGCTGTAGCCGGCACATGGAAGGAATTAACGGACAATGTAAACATGATGGCGGCCAACCTCACCAGCCAGGTCAGAAATGTTGCCGTCGTAACAACAGCTGTTGCCAACGGGGATCTCTCCCAGAAGGTTACCGTTGATGTAAAAGGTGAGATCCTTGAATTGAAGAATACGGTAAACAAGATGGTTGACAACCTCAGCACCTTCACCGGCGAGGTAACCCGTGTGGCCAGAGAGGTCGGCATCGAAGGGCAGCTGGGTGGCCAGGCTGAGGTTCCCAGTGTAGCCGGAACATGGAAGGAATTAACGGACAATGTAAACATGATGGCGGCCAACCTCACCAGCCAGGTTAGAAATATTGCCGTTGTCACTACTGCTGTTGCCAATGGCGAACTCTCCCAGAAGATTACAGTTGAGGCTCAGGGGGAAATCCTGCAGTTGAAAGATACCATCAACCGAATGGTTGATCAGTTGAGCAGCTTCGCCTCAGAAGTAACCCGTGTTTCGAAAGAGGTTGGTATCGAAGGTAAGCTGGGTGGCCAGGCAGAGGTAAAGGGGGTCGGCGGAACATGGAAGGAATTAACGGACAATGTAAACATGATGGCAGCCAATCTCACCAATCAGGTCCGCAATATTGCCGTTGTCACGACTGCTGTTGCAAACGGGGAGCTTTCCCAAAAGATCACTGTTGAGGCTCAGGGGGAGATCCTGCAGTTGAAAGATACTATCAACCGAATGGTTGATCAGTTAAGCGGTTTCGCTTCAGAGGTTACGAGGGTGGCAAGAGAAGTAGGCGTGGAAGGCAAGCTGGGCGCACAGGCTGAAGTGCTCGGGGTGGCCGGCACATGGAAGGATCTGACAGATAATGTAAACATGCTGGCGGACAATCTGACCAGCCAGGTTAGAAACATAGCTGAAGTGACCACAGGTGTAGCCCAGGGTGATTTAACCAGGAAGATAACCGTTGAGGCCAGCGGTGAGATTCAGCAGTTAAAAGACACGATCAACACAATGGTTGATCAATTAAGCACTTTCGCGGGCGAAGTAACCAGGGTTTCCAAAGAGGTCGGCGGCGAAGGTAAGCTGGGTGGTCAGGCTGAGGTTCCGGGTGCAACCGGTACATGGAAAGAACTGACGGAAAATGTCAATATGCTGGCGGCCAATCTGAGCAACCAGGTAAGAAACATAGCCATGGTAGCCACAGCCATAAGCGCAGGAGATTTAACTCAGAAGATAACAGTTGAGGCCAGCGGTGAGATTCAGCAGTTAAAAGACACGATCAACACAATGGTTGGTCAATTAAGCACTTTCGCGGGCGAAGTAACCAGGGTTTCCAAAGAGGTCGGCGGCGAAGGCAAGCTGGGCGGTCAGGCTGAGGTTCCGGGTGCAACCGGCACATGGAAGGAACTGACTGAAAATGTAAATATGCTGGCGGCCAATCTGAGCAACCAGGTAAGAAACATAGCCATGGTAGCTACAGCTATAAGCGCAGGAGATTTAACCCAGAAGATAACCGTTGAGGCATCGGGAGAGATTGCAGGCTTAAAGGGAACTCTCAATTCCATGGTTGACAACCTCAATCTGTTTGGAAGCGAAGTTACGCGTGTGGCAAGAGAAGTAGGAGTTGAAGGCAAGCTGGGCGCACAGGCTGCGGTGCCGGGAGTGGCCGGCACATGGAAGGAACTGACAGAAAATGTAAATATGCTGGCGGCCAATCTGAGCAACCAGGTAAGAAACATAGCCATGGTAGCCACAGCCATAAGCGCAGGAGATTTAACTCAGAAAATAACTGTTGAGGCATCGGGAGAGATTGCAGGCTTAAAAGGAACTCTCAATTCCATGGTTGACAATCTCAATCTGTTTGGAAGCGAGGTTACGAGGGTGGCAAGAGAAGTAGGAGTGGAAGGCAAGCTGGGCGCACAGGCTGAGGTGCCGGGAGTGGCCGGCACATGGAAGGAACTGACTGACAATGTAAACATGCTGGCGGACAATCTGACCAGCCAGGTCAGAAATATTGCCGTTGTCACGACCGCTGTTGCAAACGGTGAACTTTCCCAAAAGATCACTGTTGAGGCCCAGGGGGAGATTCAGGAGTTAAAAAACACGATCAACAAAATGGTTGACAACCTCAACATCTTTGCCGGCGAGGTAACCCGTGTGGCCCGGGAGGTTGGTACCGACGGAAAATTAGGCGGCCAGGCGATAGTTCCAGGTGTAGCCGGCACGTGGAAGGAATTGACCGATAACGTGAATGCCATGGCAGGAAGCCTTACTTCGCAGGTGCGGGGTATTTCAAAGGTCACAATGGCAATTTTCGAAGGAGATCTTTCCCGAAAGATTACGGTTGAAGCCCGTGGCGAAATGCTCGAATTAAAAAATACGATCAATGGCATGGTGGACACCCTTAACAGCATTATCGGTAACATTAATGCCGTGATGTCCATGGTAGGCGAAGGCAACCTCTCGCAGATGGTAGACGTTAATGCAGTAGGAGATTTTGCTTCTATGGTTGACGGTATAAACAGCACCATAGAAAGTCTCAAAGGCATTGTTTCGGAACTCCGGAATGCAGGTATAAATATCGGTACAGTATCTCAGAAGACGCTCGGTGCAGGCCAGGAAATGAATGCTCTCCTGTCCCAGCTTTCCGGCACTATTGAACAGATAGCAGAGGGTGCCAAGGCTCAGGCTCAACAGATTGTCGAGGCGTCAAGCGAAAGCGAGGGAGTTGGAAAAACGGCATCCAATACGCTGACCCAGGCGGAAAGCATGAACCAGCATACGGAAGTAGCCACTAAGGCAACGGGCGAAGGCCGCAAAGCTATGGAAGAAACGATCAAGAACACGGACCTGATGCTTGAAGGTTCAAATGAATCCGTAGGAAGGATTGAATCACTTAGCAAAAGCAGTGAACAGATCCAGGAAATTGTAGATGTGATCCGGGATATTGCAACCCAGACAAATATACTTGCCATCAATGCCGCAATTGAGGCCGTTCGTGCCGGCAAGCAGGGTAAGGGTTTTGCTGTTGTTGCCGAAGAGGTCAAGACCTTGTCTGCCGACAGCAAATTGCAGGCAAAAAAGATATCGACTCTTGTCCAGTCGGTTATGGGCGAAACGCAAGATACGGCACTAACGATCAAGACCATGGCCGGTAATGTCAGGCTGGTGAAAGATTCCATCGAATTAACCTCCAGCTCATTTAAGGATATTGACCGTTCTATTGACGTAACATCCACTACATCAATGGAAATTTCGAAGGCCGCCGCCGATCAGAAGAACAGCATCGATGCTGTTTCCCAGAGTCTTGACAAGATCAGCGGTATCGCTGCCGACACATCTACCGCTGCCACCCAGTCGGCGGAAGGCTCCAAAAGGCTACTTGGCAAGATGCAGGAGCTGACGGCCATCGCAACAAACCTGGCCGATATGTCTGAAAACTTCCAAAAGACCGTGGAACGATTTACAGTTGAGGAGGTAGTAGTGTCAAAAGTGACAAGGAAAATGGAGAGGAGCAAAACATGAAGGAGCAGATTATAAATGACGATACTGAGATAGAAGAAATTGAACAGGACCAGTATCTTGTTTTTAAGATCAACGTCCAGGAGTTCTGTATTCAGGCCATGTGGGTTCAGGAAATCTCAAGACCGCTGGAATTGACTCAGGTTCCCAATTCTTTATCTTATATTGACGGCGTTGCCAATCTGCGGGGCAGATTATCCACTGTTATTAATTTTCGTAAAAAAATCGGGTTCGAACAAAAACCGTATGATGAGGAAACCCGCATTATCGTTATCGAGCACAAGGGCTTTCCCATAGGTATGACGGTTGATTCCGTAGAAGAGGTCATAAAAATTCCCGATGATCTGGTGCACAAACTGCCCGCATCAACAAACAATGTGATGGAAGACGAGCCGATAACCGGTATAGGCATGGTAAACAAAAGAATGGTTATCATGCTTGATATTAAAAAGATTCTTGACGGAACAGAAATGCCTAATCTTGAAAAAATTAAACAGGCTCTTGGCAGCCCGGAGTTTGAGGATGGAAATATTACAGCGAAGATTGAAGCAGCATCCGTAGATGTCGATAACGAGATATATGATAGAAAAAGGAGGAGTTGAGGTATGGCAAAGATTATGATTGTGGATGATGCATCATTTATGAGGAGTTCCTTGAAATTTATCGCTGAAAAGTATGGACATACTATTGTCGGTATGGCGTCTGATGGTAAAGAGGCAGTAGATCTCTATAAAAAGCTTCAACCTGATATTGTAACTCTTGATATCCTGATGAAGGATCTGGATGGCATCTCCACATTGAAGCTGCTGCTCAAGTATGACCCTCAGGCAAAGGTCATCATGGTAACCGCTATGGGGCAGGAGACAAAACAGGAAGAGGCAAGAAAAATCGGTGCATTAGGCTATATAAGAAAACCGTTCAAACCGGAAGATATCGTGGCAGAGATTGCAAGGATATTGGGAGAATGAATGACGGCAAGGATCAGTATATATGATTAGGGTCCTCATAGTCGATGATTCGAGCTTCATGAGAAAGTCCATATCCTATCTCCTGAAGACTGATCCTTTGATAGATGTTGTGGACACAGCTGATAACGGTGAGGCGGCTGTGCTTAAGGTGAAGGAGCACCGACCTGATGTAGTACTTCTCGACATTGCTATGCCCATGATGGATGGGCTGGTCGCCCTGACGCACATTATGGATAAGTGCCCGACACCGGTGCTGATCTTAAGCGGGGTTGACAAAAGGGATATGACCGTTGTGCTTAAATCCCTGCGGTTGGGGGCTGTGGATTACATACAGAAGACAAAAGGGGAAGTCTCATATGATATAGATATTATAAAGGACGAAATTATCAACAAAGTCCATATGGCGGCAAAAGCCCATGTCAGCAGAATTAAATACAGTCTGCCCGAAGAATCTTATGAGATAAGAGAGGGCAAAAAAGCAACGGGAAAAAAGATGGTTGTCATCGGCGCCTCCACAGGAGGGCCAAATGCAAACGCCATTGTACTTTCCGGTATCCACTCCTCCATTGCCGCCGGCATTCTGGTCGTTCAGCATATGGATAAAAATTTCACACCGTTTTTTGCGGCACATTTAAATGGAGAATGTTCCTTAAATGTTTCATTGGCCGAAGATAATGACATCATAAGTCCGGGCAGGGTCTTTGTCGCTCCCGGGGAAGTACAAACCGGCATTATAGAAGATGGTATACATAAAAGGATTAAACTTAGCGGCAAGCCGGGCAAACTGCAATCTATAGATTACACCATGGAATCTGTAGTCAAGGCCTATGGCGAAGATGTTGTCGGTGTCCTCCTTACCGGTATGGGCAGTGACGGCGCCAAGGGTTTACAGGCCATCAGGAAGGCCGGAGGAAGCACGATTGTTCAGGACGAGTCCACATGTGTTGTGTTTGGTATGCCCAAAGCAGCCATTGCACTTGGATGTGTCGATACGGTGGCACCCCTGCAGGATATAGCAAAAACAATTATGAAAGTCGTTTAGGAAAGAACCTGTTATGACAGACATAGATAAAATTGATTTAGCAATGTTTATGGAAGATTACCTCTTTGACGCCAAGGAGGTTTTTCAGGAGGTGAACAGGTCCATTCTTGCCCTTGAAAAAGATTATACCGGAAAGGATCATCTGGATAATATATTAAGGAATTTCCATACATTAAAAAGTTCTTCCAGTATGCTGAATTTCATTGATATCAGCGATTTCGCACACCGATGCGAAGATTTCATGTCCCGTCTCATAAAGCAGGAAATCCCTGTTGATAAGGATACGGTGGATTTTCTCTTCGAAGCCAATGATGCGATGGAAGTCATTGTCAAAGAGCGGGCAGCAAAAGGGGCAAAGATACAATTATCCGACACAAATCAGAAGATGGTTGAAACGATCCGGGAAAAAATGGCCTATCTTGAATCCAAAGAAATGCTTTCACGTCTGGGGATTATTGTTATTGATCAAAATGGCATCATTGAAGCTTTTAATACTGCCGCAGAACTAATATTTCTTTATCCCTCCTCTGAGGTCGTTGGGCAGAATGTCAGAATGCTGGTGCCTGACACTTATCAACAGAATTACGATGCCTACATTGAGCATTATCTCAAGACCGATAAGGCTTTGGGGTTAAGCGCAGGACGTCATGTACAAGGTCTTCGCAGAGACGGCACCACCTTTCCAATGGAATTGGCTGTAAGCGACGTGAATTTAGGTGAGAAGAATGTCTTGATAGGGGTCATAAAGGATGCATCCGTTTATGAAATAAAGAAAAAAACCATCTCTGAAATTGAAAAGATACAAACCGTTAAAATACATGTAGACCTTATTGACGCCCTTTTTAATTTAGTCGGTGAGCTGATTATTTCCCGCAACCGTCTTAACAACCTTGTTGCGAATATTCTCACGAAAGATATGAAGAGCGTCATGATCTCCTTAAACCACATCATCACAGAACTTCAGGAGAAGGTCTCTTCCGCACGCATGGTACCAGTTGAGGAAATCTTTTTAAAGTTTCCGAAAATGGTCAGGGATATTGCCCTGGAGAAACTAAAAGAGGTGGAAATGCTTGTCGAGGGCAGCGATACGGAACTGGATAAGAGCGTTCTCAATGAAATCGGCCAGCCATTGATGCATTTACTTCGAAATGCCGTAGGTCATGGAATAGAATCACCTGAAGTGCGTGAGCAGCATAATAAAGTAAGGCGGGGGCTAATCAAACTTTCGGCAAAACAGACGGAAAATCACATCGTAATCGAAGTAGAAGATGATGGGTCCGGAATTGATGCGGAAGCAATAAAAGAAATAGCGATAAGAAAAAACCATATTACTTTGGAAGAAGCCGGAAACATGCAGGAAAAAGATATTCTTTCCATGCTTTTTAAGCCTGGCTTCAGCAGTGCATCGGAGATAACGGGTCTTTCCGGAAGAGGGGTAGGGCTGGACATCGTAAAGACAGCCGCAGAAAAACTTGGCGGAACGGTTGAGATATTTACCAGGAAGGGTGCCGGTACGCGCTTTTCCATGAAACTGCCGATTGCTCAGGCAATCATGCAGACATTGATGATCGGCGTAGGCAAACACGTTTTTCTCTTGCCCTCCAATGCAGTGCTGGAAACAATGGAAGTCAATAAGGAAAATATCAAAAGGGTCGGGAACCGGGAGGTATTCATCCTGCGAAATGAAGCCCTTCCATTCATCAGGCTGAAAAAACTTTTGAACATAGACACCGGTGAACAGGATAATACCAGTGTGGTTGTTATTATCTACCGGGGAGATGATTTTGTTGCTGTAGGCGTCGATGCCGTAATTGACCAGATGGAGAATATCATTAAACCCTTTGATACGATAGCCCAGACCTTCAGGGGCTTTTCGGGAGGCACGATTTTGCCGGACGGTAGTGTTGCCCTCCTCCTCGATATGGCAAGGTTATTTGACTTAGAGACATTAATACATAAATGAGGAGTTGAAACATGACAAAGAATATACTTTCTCCGGAGCAGATAGATTATATAGAGGAGATGATGAATATCGGAGCCGGCAACGCCGCCACTGCCCTGGAGCAGCTCCTCAAAAGCAGGTTTGAGATGTGCATGCCTGCTATTCACGCCATTGCACCCCATAAAGCCTTTTCGGTCATTGGTGATCCGGCCCAGACTGTAACCTGTGTTAAAATGAATATGATTGGCGACTGCACGGGAAAGATGTTTTTCGTTGTTCCTTTGAAACAGCAGAAGAGACTCGAAACTTTAGCCGGATTATCAGTGGGGTTGACTGTAAAGAGCGGCGACAGGTCAGGTATACCGGTCTTTGAAGAGATCGGCAATATCCTTGCCGGTGTATATCTTACATCAATCCATGATTTCTGCCGACTGAACATCTACCATACCATTCCGGTTGCCGCAACCGATATGGCACAAGCCGTTCTGGATGAAACCATTGCAATAATGAGCGCTAAAAACGAGTTGCTGATTATTATAGTCAACAAATTTTTAGCGGCTGAACAGGATGAGGCGATTGATACTTATTTAATCATGATTCCCGATGCCAATTCGCTGAAAATCCTTACTGATTCTATCAGGGAGGCACAGATAATCGCCCGTGGATAAACGTATTATTGTCAATATGGGGGAAGGGACGGTCAGAAGGGCACCGGCGGTTATTACTTCTGTAGGGCTGGGTTCCTGCGTAGTATTGATGCTCTATGACCCGGGGTCACGTATCGGAGGACTGGCGCACATCCTGCTGCCCAGCTCGCCTGTTCAATCGTCATGTGAATACGGGCAGTGCTACCGCGATAATGAAGAAAAACAGTGGGGGAAAATGATTGCCCACCCGGATAAGCCTCCTTACCTCTACGCCGATACCGCCCTTAAGGCTCTTTTTAAGGAAATGACGTGTATGGGGGCTTTATCGTCTAATATTTACGCAATGATTACCGGCGGGGCCAGAATGTTTTCAGACGGAGAACCAACCGTAAACGGCATGGGTGCGAGAAACATTATGAGTATCAAGAATCTTTTGAAAAGAGAAAAGATATCCGTCATTGGTGAGGATACGGGCGGCAGCCAGGGAAGAAGTGTTGATTTTCATATAGATTCAGGCCGGGTAGTGGTCAGGACAATCGAAGGGGTGGTTAGGGAGATCATCGATAATGGATGAAAAAACTACTCATAAAAATGGTCTTATGCAGGAGAGAATCCAGTATCTCCGGGAAAACACCGATTTTGTATCCTCCATCTTTGACAACCTCATAGGTTATGCGATTATTGTTGCGGATTTTGACGGCAATATTATTACATATAACGAAGGAGCTCACCAAATTTACGGTTACGCCCCTGAAGAAGTAGTAGGTAAGGAAAACATTGAGATATTCTTACCGGAAGAATTTATCAAAGAAGGAGAACTGGAACATATTATTTCCGAGCTTATCGGAAATGGTAGTTTTTCTTATGAAGGCGAGAAAGTTAAGAAGGACGGCAGCAGGTTTCCTTCTCATAGCCTCTTTACCCTGGCAAAAGACAAGAGTGATCAAATTGCAGGTTTTGTTGAAATTGTACAGGATCTGACTGCCCAAAAACATGCAGAAAACAGTATAAAAGCCGGAGAAGATAAATTGCGCCGGATTATCGAAACCAATACCGACAGTATAATGATCGTGGACGGGGATGGGGTAATCCATTTTGTTAATCCGGCCGCAGAGACCTTGTTTGCACGCCCAAAAGAAGAACTGTTGGGATCTTGTTTTGGATTCCCCACCATTTTAGGAGAGTGGAAAGAAACCGACATCGTCAGGCCGGCCTCATATGAGAATGTTTTAGCTGAAATGCGTATTGCGGATATAGAGTGGGATGGGGAAAAAGCATATCTTGCCATGTTTCATGATATAACCGCCCTCAAAAACGCAGAAATGTTGTTGAGGCAAAAGCAGGAAGAACAGCAAATTCTTCTTGATGCTATTCCTGCAATGATCTTTTACAAAAACACCGAAAACAGGTTTGTCCGGATAAACCGGGCATTAGCAAAAGCTTCAGCAATGACGGTAGAACAGATGGAAGGTAAAACTTGCTTCGAGCTTTTTCCTGACCTGGCAGAAAAGTACTGGAGCGACGACAAGGAAGTTATGGCTGCCGGAGTTGCGAAAAGAGACATAATAGAGCCCATGCAAACACCTTACGGAACCATCTGGGTCAAAACCGACAAGATACCTTACAGGAATGCTAAGGATGGTATTACAGGTATTATTGGTTGTTCTATCGATATTACTGCTTTAAAAAATGCGGAAGATGAGCTTGAGCTAAAAAATATAGAACTGGCAAAAAGCAACAAAGAGCTTGATGACTTTGCCTATATTGCATCCCATGACTTACGGGAGCCGCTCCGTGGCATCATAAATTACTGCTCGTTTCTTATGGAAGATTATGGAGACAAACTTGATGCCGATGGCCGGTCAAAGCTGGAAACTCTGATACGACTTTCCAACCATCAGGAAAAACTCATTCAGTCGCTTCTTGAATATTCACGTGTCGGAAGGGTTGAATTGGCCGTTGAAAATGTTGATCTCAATACTGTTATTGCTCATACAATCGAATCGGTGAGGGCCGCCTTCCAGGATGGCGACATCAACATCCTTGTCCCCCGGCCTCTGCCTGAAGTTTTGTGTGACCGCGTCCGGATCTATGCAGTTTTTTCAAATCTTATTACAAACGCCTTAAAATATAATGATAAACCCAAACAGATTATAGAAGTAGGTTATATAACCCAATCGTCGGCTCCAATAGAAGCAAGGCATAAACAATCCGTTAAATTGAAAGATAATTCCCATCGGATTTTCTATGTGAAAGATAACGGAATCGGTATCAAAGAAAATCATTTGGATAAGATTTTCACCATATTCAAGAGGCTTCACGCAAAAGATAAATACGGCGGGGGTACGGGTATCGGATTGACTATCGTCAAGAAAATTATAGAACTCCACCATGGAAGGTTATGGGCCGAATCGACCTTCGGTGAAGGGACTACGTTCTATTTTACCTTACATGGAGATGATGAATGAATTTAAAAGTGAACCAACCCATTCTGATTGTAGAAGACAGTCATGAGGACTACGAAGCCACCATCAGGGCGTTTAGAAAAGCAGGCCTTTCCAACCCGATAATCCGATGTGAAAGCGGAGACGATGCCCTTGATTACCTGCACAGACGCGGTCCATACACAGATCAAAGTAAATTTCCCATACCTGGCCTAATCCTGCTTGATCTCAACTTGCCCGGCAGCGACGGGCGCGATGTGTTAAAAGATATCAAATCGCACGACTATCTCAAGAAAATACCGGTTGTTGTGTTAACCACCTCAAATGATGAAAGAGATATTGATCGCTGCTACGAAGACGGTGCGAATAGCTATATATGCAAGCCGCTAAATTTAGATAACTTTATTAAATCAATCCAGCAGCTTACAGATTACTGGTTTGAGATAGTTATACTTCCTAAGGGAGAATAGAAAAGATGCAAAAGACACAGCTTAGTATGTTAATCGTAGAAGACAGCCATGAGGACCGGGAGTTATATAAAAGATTTCTCATAAAAGACACCGCCTATGAATATCTTATAAAGGAGTCCGATAACGGCGAAGAGGCGCTGAAACTATTACACTCAGAACAGTTTAATTGCATCCTTATTGATTACAGGTTGCCTGATATGGATGGTATAGAGTTTTTAAAAACACTATCAGAGCATGATCAGCTGCGACGGATTCCAAGTATCTTTCTTACCGGTCAGGGCAACGAAGCAATTGCGGTGGATGCATTGAAAAACTGCGCTTCCGATTATATGGTAAAGGGAGAATTAACGGAATATCTTTTTCTTAACTCAATCCATAAGATTATTGACTCGAAGAATACGGAAAATATCCTGCTGGACTATTTTGCTTTTCTTGAAACACTAATAGATACCATTCCCAACCCTATTTTCTATAAGAATACCAAAGGGGAATATACCGGGTGCAACAAGGCCTTCGAATCCAGTCTTGGTTTATCCAAAGATGCTATCATCGGGAAAACAATTTATGACGTGGCACCGGGAGAGTCGGCCGAGCGAATTAATAAGATGGATCAAAAGCTGTTTGAGAATCCTGGTGTCCAGTTTTATGAAACACAGGTGCAATATGCGGACGGAACCTTACACGATGTCTTGCTCAATATGGCAACCTTTACAAAAAATCGTGGAAATGTAGATGGCCTTGTGGGTGTTATGATAGATATAACGGAAAGAAAAAGCATGGAGGTAAACCTTAATAAGACAAAAAACGAGCTTGAATCGAGTGTGGCGGAGCTAAAGAAAGCAAACCAGATGATCCGTAATCAACAGAAATCGGTTATTGAAGAGGAACGGCTCAAATTATTACTCCAATTATCGGGTGCTACGGCGCATGAGTTGAACCAGCCACTGATGGCCATTCTGACAGGCATAGAGATTTTGAAGCTGAAAAAAGCATATCCGAAAGAACTTGATGTCGATATCAACAGAATTGAAAATGCCGGGCACGAAATTGCGAATATCGTAAAAAACATACAGTCCTTTCGGAGTAATGAAAAACGCCCGAATGTTTCCGGAGATCCCATTATAAACCTTGACCAGAAGCTCAATATCCTCTCCGTAGAGGACACGCAAAATGATTTTGAAAAAATCTCATCCATAGTAAAGAATCGGGGTGACATTGTCGTGACATGGATAGACAATGTCGGTGATGCATTACAGGCAGTTAAAAAAACTCACTTTGATGTTATTTTTTTAGATTATATGTTTGCAGACGGCACCGGTCTTGACTTTCTGAGGATGGTTAAGCGGGAAGGTATAAAAATTCCCGTGATTGTTCTGACGGGACAGGGAAGTGAGGTTATTGCCTCACAAATGATCCAGGAAGGCGCTTACGATTATATTCCGAAACACCTGCTCAGCGAAAAATCCTTCTTCAGAAGCATAACAAATACCATGGAGAAGCACCGTCTGCAAAGAGATGTTAGGGAAGCTATGAAAAAGATAGCTGAAATGTCAACTCACGATGAACTTACAGGCCTTTATAACCGGCGCTATTTTGGTGAGGTACTGGAGCGTGAAACAGAAAGATCAAAAAGGTATCATGAGGCCCTTGCGTTATGCATAGTCGATCTCGATCATTTCAAAAACATAAACGATACATATGGACATTCTGCCGGAGACAAGGTTTTGTCCGAGATAGGAAAAATATTGAAAGATTGCATCCGGGGAAGTGATGTAGCCTGCCGATATGGCGGAGAGGAGTTTGCCATTATTTTAACCAATACCAATATGGACAATGCAGTACAACTTTCAAAACGGTTTATAAAGAAACTATCCGTGCATGAATTTGAATATGATGACTATAAATTCAAGATAACCGGCAGTATTGGTATTGCTGCTTTAGACAACAGCTTTTGGGAGCAATCTCAAGCTGAACTGATAAAAAGGGCTGACACAGCTCTTTATCAGGCAAAGGAGCAAGGCAGGAACAGAATTGTGGTATATCAGGAAAATGACAACAAAGGGATTAATGAATAAAAAAAATACTTTCAAAAATGATCTTATTCATGACAGGATAAAGTATCTTCGGGAAAATACCGATTTTGTATCCGCCGTCTTTGACAGCCTCATCGGGTATGCGATCATTGCCTCGGATTTCGACGGCAACATCATTGCCTACAATGAAGGGGCGCATCAGATATACGGTTATGCACCCGACGAGGTCATCGGCAAAAAAAATATAGAAAGCTTTTTCCCGGCAGAATTTATCGCAAAAGGCCGCTTTCAAATGGTTGTTTCCGAACTTCTCGAAAAGGGACGGGTTGCCTGTGAGGCGGAAAAGATCCGCAAAGATGGATCTATGTTTCCGGCCCGGGTACTCTTTACCCTGACAACCGACAAAAACGGCCGAAACGTGGGTTTTGTCGAAATAGTGGAAGATCTGACGGAACGTAAATTGGCGGAAGAACTGACCCAACAGGCACGGGAGAACGCGGCGCGCGTAGAGCGGCTGGAGACGGAATTGCGTTCCCTGGCCGGCCTTTCCTCCCCTCCCCCAACCGGCGTAACAGCCCGGATGTACGGCGTGGTGAGCTTGCAGGACGGGTTCCCCGATACTTTCCGTAAGCTTACGGAAAATTATGCAGAGCTGATGGAGCTTGCGTTAGAGCAGCAGGCCTACAGGGTTAAGCACGATATATCAGGGCGCCTTAGCACTATGGCCGAAACGCTCGGTTTTCACAGGGCCGGGCCACGTGATGTTGTTGATATCCACACGACCGCGCTGAAGAAGAAAAGCCGGGCAGCCCCAACCATAGAAAAAAAGAAGGCATACAGCGGAGAAGGATGGATCATGGTTCTGGAGCTGATGGGATATCTGGCGTCGTTCTATCGCAACCGTGCGCAGGGCGCAGGGCAAAAAACGGAAAAAACGTGAAGCGGGTGAAAACGTGAAGCGTCATTCGTGAAGCGTGAAGCGGGGAAAAACGTGAAGCGTTATTCGTGAAGCGGGAAGCGGGAAGCGGGAAGAAACGTGAAGCGTTATTCGTGAAGCGTGAAGCGGGAAGCGGGAAGAAACGTGAAGCGTCATTCGTGAAGCGTGAAGCGGGGAAAGACAAACTACGAGATACGCTTCACGAGATACGAGATACGCTTCACGAGATACGAGATACGCTTCACGAACAACGCTTCACGAGATACGCTTCACTATTTACTAACGAAGGAGGAAGAAAATGAATAAGTTCAAGTTACGGTTGTACATAACCGGAAAAACGCCAAAATCGGAGCGCGCCATCGCGAACCTGAAAGAAATTTGCGAAAAGGAGCTGGACGGTCTCTATGAACTCTCGATCATAGATGTTCTGGAGAGTCCCCAACTTGCAGAGGATGAAAAGATTCTCGCCACACCGACCTTGATCAAAGACCTGCCGCCACCCCTCAAGCGGATCATCGGCGACCTATCCGATTCGGAGAAGGTCCTCCTCGGACTCGACCTTTTGCCTGCCAGGGACAACACAAAAAAAGGAGATAAACGATGAATGAGATCGAAGCCGGAATTGGCATAGAAAAAATCGAGACGGGCATTGAAGGATTCGACATGATCAGTGAGGGCGGGCTTCCGAAAGGTCGGACCACACTGATTGCCGGCACCTCAGGAAGCGCCAAGACAGTATTTGCAGTCCAGTTTCTTTCCGAAGGGATCATCAAAAAAGATGAGCCGGGCGTTTTTGTCACCTTCGAGGAGCCGCCCGTGGATATCCGCAAGAACGTGATCTCGTTGGGCTGGGATGTTGACAGGTGGGAGCAGGAAGGAAAATGGGCCTTTGTGGATGCCTCTCCTGTAGTGGGAGAAGACCATATCATTGCCGGAGAATACGACCTCGGGGCACTGCTGGCCCGCATCGAATATGCGGTGCAAAAGATCGGTGCCCGGCGGATCAGCATGGATTCCCTCGGGTCGATCTTCGGAAGGTTCACGGAACCTGGACTTGTGAGAAATGAACTCTTCAAAATTGCCGCTGCAGTGAAACAGATGGGTGTAACCGCCATCATCACAGCCGAGCGCACCCAGGAATACGGAGATATCGCGCGGTTCGGCATCGAAGAGTTTGTCGCCGACAACGTGATTATCCTGCGCAATGTTCTTGAGTCGGAAAAACGCCGCCGTACCATGGAGATTCTCAAATTCCGCGGCACCAGCCACCAGAAGGGGGAGTATCCCTTTACAGTGATCAAGAACGTCGGCATTGTTGCCATACCGCTGTCGGGAATTGAACTGAAACAGCGCTCTTCCACCGTCCGCATCAGCTCCGGAAATATCGATATAGACAAGATGTGCGGCGGCGGGTTTTTCCGCGACTCCGTCATCCTGGTATCCGGCGCCACTGGCTGCGGCAAGACCATGCTCTCCGCCGGGTTTGCGGCGGAAGCCGCGAATAACAACCAGAAGGCACTTATATTGGCCTTTGAGGAAAGCCGTCAGCAGCTTTTCCGCAACGCCACCGGCTGGGGAATAGACTTTGAACAAATGGAAAAAGACGAAACTCTCAAGGTGGTATGCCGGTATCCGGAAGCGGAAGGACTGGAGGATCATCTGATTCTCATCAAGAGCATCATCCGTGACTTCAAACCCCACCGGGTAATCGTGGACTCGCTCTCTGCACTGGAGCGCGTTTCTACCGTAAAGGGGTTCCGGGAATTTGTTATCGCCCTCACATCCTTCATCAAGCATCAGGAGGTTGCGGGACTCTTCACATCCACCACCGGCGAACTCATGGGAGGAACATCGGTTACGGAGGCGCACATTTCCACCATTACCGACACCATCATCCTCCTGCGGTACGTGGAGATGTTCGGAGAAATGCGCCGGGGGATCACGGTGCTCAAGATGCGGGGCTCCATGCACAACAAGGATATCAGGGAGTTTAACATTGACGGCGAAGGTATGCACATCGGCAAGGCGTTCAGCAATGTTACCGGAATACTCTCAGGCCATCCTGTTTTTGCCGCACCGGAAGAAGCAGACCGGATGAAAGACCTTTTTAAATAAACATTAAACTGGCTCTGGTTAATAACCGGCGTCTTACGGAGGATGATAAATATGACAGATAAAATCTGTATCAGGGTCATGATCTCAGGAAGAGTTCAGGGTGTTTGTTTCAGGATGGAAACCAAAAGGGTTGCAGACAGTTTTAATGTTTCAGGATGGGTAAAAAACAACAAAGATGGTACTGTTGAGGCTGTTTTTGAAGGAGAAAAGAAAGCTGTAGAATCTGTAGTAAGATGGTGCGAAAAAGGCCCCTCCCTTTCAAAGGTTAGCCGTGTTGATATGAGAGAAGAAGATTATAATGGTGAATTCAGAGGGTTTGATATAATTTACAGATAAAAAAAAGCGGCCTGTTTCAATAATTTGCAATTAACAAAAACAAGCCGCTTAAAAGCGGAGTTTATTCTCTGAGCTTCTTGCCGGGCCGAAACTTAACAACTGTACAAGCTTTGATTTTAATAGGTTCACCTGTTTGAGGATTACGGCCTTTGCGGGCTTTCCTGCGGACTTTTGTAAAAGTACCAAAACCAACTAGAGTAACTTTGCCGTCTTTTTTCTTAAGAGTTTTTGCAATACTGTCCATGATTGAGTTGAGCGTAGCTGCTGCCGCTGTTTTGGTAATTCCGGCATCTTCTGCTGCCTTGTCCACTAATTCTGCTTTTGTCATAGTACGTTACCCCCCCTTTTTGTGATTGGTTAATATGGAAAATCCTTACCCATCTAGCAAATACAGCAGCATAAATTTGATGTCAAGTAAAAACAGCATGCTGCGCACTTTTTTTATATAAAACGCCATTAAAGTGTGTTTGACCGGCATTTACATTACTTGCTAAACCCCGACATCAAGTTGCGGAAAGGGGCGCTGGGATAACCTATAGAATCAAAACAGAGCATTAACAAAATTTTGGGGATCAAAAGCCTGCAAGTCATCGATGCTTTCGCCTATTCCTATATATTGGATCGGTAATTGAAAGGAATTACATATGCTAATCACAATTCCTCCTTTGGCCGTTCCATCAAGTTTTGTAAGCGCAATACCCGTTACTCCAATTGCTTCATTAAAAAGCTTTGCCTGGGATAAAGCATTCTGACCGGTTGTAGCATCAAGCACAAGTAGTATTTCATGCGGAGCACCCGGCATTTTTTTTGAAACCGACCGTTTGATTTTTTTCAGCTCTTCCATAAGATTTATCTTTGTATGAAGCCTTCCGGCGGTGTCTATAATAACAACATCCATGTTTCTTGCCAAAGCCGCTTCAACACCGTCATATGCTACTGCAGCAGGATCGGCATTATGCATTTGCTTTACTATTTCAGATCCCGCCCTTTCGGCCCAGATTGTGAGCTGCTCAACAGCTGCCGCACGAAAGGTGTCTGCCGCTACAATAAGCACCTTTTTGCCAATAGCCGCATATTTTGAAGCGAGTTTTCCAATGGTTGTGGTTTTTCCTACTCCATTTACTCCTACCACCATAATCACAAGCGGTTTGGCTGTTATTGTTTGCGGATCTTTAATCCCGTTATTTATTAAAGCAAGTATTTCCTGCTTGAGGATCTCATTTAATTGCTCAGGTGAAGATATTGAAGAGGCCTTTTTTGATATGCTGTTAATAAGGTCGGTTGCCGTCTGGACACCTATATCGGATGTTATCAGAAGTTCTTCAAGCTCTTCTAACATATCATCGTCTATACTTTTTTTGCCTGAAAATATATTTGTAATCCCGTCGGTTATTTTATGACGGGTTTTTGAAAGCCGCTCCTTAAGACGTTTAAAAATACCGCCCTTTTGAGGCTCTTGTGAACCTGCACTCTCCTTCTTTGGTTCATCTGCTGTTTCTTTTATAATTTCTTTTTCAGGTATATTTTTTTCTTTTTTCCTGCCAAACCAGCCCAATTTCATATTGCCAACCGCCCTTTAAAAAACCATTAATTCTGATTTATAATTGCATCCCGTCTTTCAAGATTAACCGAAACAATCTTGGAAACGCCCATATGCTCCATAGTTATGCCAAAGAGCATGTCAGCAAACTCCATACTTCTTTTATTGTGAGTTATCATTACTATCTGTGATTTTTCGCCGATAATCTTAAGAAGGTTATTAAATCGATAAACATTTGATTCATCAAGAGGAGCGTCAATTTCGTCCATAATACAAAATGAAGCCGGTTTAAGAAGAAATATAGCAAATATAAAAGCTATGGCGGAAAGAGCTTTTTCCCCGCCTGACATCAGGCTCATTCTGGTAAGCTTTTTGCCGGGCGGATGTATCATGTATTCAACTCCGGTTTCCAATGGTTTATCAGGTTCTGTGAGAATAAGGCTTGCACTGCCTCCTTCAAAAAGACTGGGGAAAACCTCTCCTATTTTTTTATTAACTTCATTAAACGTTTCCAAAAACCGCTCCTGCGATATTTTGTTTATTTTTTTAATAACCTTATGAAGGTCCTCAATAGCTTTTACAAGGTCTTCACGCTGTTTGTTTAGAAAATTAAACCGCTCTTCAAGTTCTTCGTACTCTTTTATTGCACCGAGATTAACATCGGTAAAATCCCCGGATTTTCTCTTGTTTTGCTCAAGTTCTTCTTCCATTTCTTTGACTGTGGAAGAAGAAATATCTTCTAAAGATTCACAATCCGTTCTTGCTTCATAAAGAATAATCTGATAGCGATCTTCAAATCTTTTTGCGATATTCTCAGTCTGTATCCGCCTTTGAGACTGTTCGTTTTCAAGCAGCCGCAGTTTTTCCAAAGTCTGTTCCCGCTCATTTTTAACACTTGTAATAAGTTCATCGTGTTCTTTCTGCCGGACATCAATGGTATTATAATCATCTTCGTTGTTTTTAAGTGCCTTGCCTAAAATCTGAGCCTTTTCGTACATTCCGGAAAGAGTGTTTTCGTTTTCTGCTATCTTTTGTTTTGATGTTTCTATCTTATTGGCTTTTTCTACTATATCGCGCTCTGCTGTCTCCATCTGCCTGATTCCGTCATGATGAAACTCTTTAAGGCGGTTTAATGAGTTATTACCATTTTCAAATTTGGCATTTAAAGAGGTAAGATTTAGCTTCAGATCTACAATTTTTTTATCATAGTCAGCAAGTTCGGCTGATGCAGTTTCTATCTTTCCTGAAATCATGTTTACTTCTTCACGGGCATGGGACACTTCATTTTCAACTTTTAACAGCGCCTCATTGTACTTTTTAATTTCTTCATCAATATCGCTTTCTTCACCCATTAACTGTTCTTGTTCAAGCTGAACAATTTCATAATGGCGTTTTGCGTGTTTTAATTCTTCGGAGGTCTTATAAAGAAATTTTTCGGCTTCGTTCTCGTCCTGCCTGGCCCTGTGCTCGCGCTCTTTTAATTTCTGCATGGCAATTTCCGCAGATTTCAATTCTGATTCAAGGGCTTTTTGTACAACGCGGGCTTCTTCAATATTGTGCTCAATACCGGATATCTGTTTTTCCAGTTCTTTGATCTCATTTTTCTTGGCAAGTATTCCTGAAAAACTGTCGCTGCTTCCGCCTGCTACCGTTCCATTGTGTGAAATCATCTCACCATTTTTTGTAACTACTGCCTGAAAAGCACCGTTACTGTTAAAAATATGGAGAGCTTCATTGATATCTTGCGCAACAACAACATGACCGAGAAGAGTTTCAACCGTTTTTTCAAAACCCGGTTTAACAAAAACATGGTTTAACAAAAGTTTTGAAGAATCAGGTTTTTTGTAATGCTCACATTGCAGTTGTTTTATGGATGAAACAGGAACAAACCCGCTCCGTCCGGCTCTGTTTTCCTGAAGGTATTCGATATGAGACCGGCACGTGTTCTGGTCTTCTACTACTACATATTGAAGATATTCTCCCAGTGCTGCTTCCACTGCGGTTTCATAAGATGGCTCCGGCTCTATGATGTCGGCCATAAGTTCAGTTACAACACCCGGCACAGTGCTTTCAAGTCCTTCACCACCACGACAATGTGTCATTATTGCCTTAACACCGTCTTTATACCACTCGAAATTATCTTCCATCTTCTTTAAAGTTGTATAAGCGGATCTTAACTTGTTTCTTTCCATGTCAAGATTCTGAACGGTTTTTATCTTTGCGCCAAGCAATTTGCTTTTTTCTTCCAGCTGTTGTTTAATTCCGGATTCTTCTTCTACAATTTCATCAATTTTTTGCCTGTATAATTCAAGATCTTCTTTAGCTTTTGATTCAGTGGCCGATATCTCGGATACATTTTTTGTTGCAAGGGCATATTCTTCATCTGCTCTTTTAAGCCGCCTTTTTAAATTTTCTTTATTGGTTGAAGCATTTTGATAAATGTTCTTATATCTTGCTTCGTGAGCGATAAGATTCATCAAATTCGTTTTGCAGGCATCAAGTTCACGGGTAAGCTCTGCCAAACGGTTTCTGCTGTTTAAAGAAGCATCACGTTCTGCTTCCAGCTTGTCATAGGTATTGGTTATTTCATCTTTAACAGAAACTGTTTGAGATTCAACATTAGATATTTCGGAAAGTATTTTTTCGTTTCTTTCAACAAGTACCGTGCGGGCGGATTCGAGTTCTGAAACTTCCGTAATAAGTCTTTTCTCATTATCGCGAAGGTGCAGCAGATCGTTTTCAAGCCTGTCCGTATTGCGCTGAATTTCAAATACACTTGATTTTTGCTCTGAGATTTCCTGATTTTTTTGGCTTAATTTAAATTTTATGTCTTCTACAATCGCATCCAGTTGTTGCAGTTTGGATATATGGCCTGAATCGGCATCCCTCAAGTTTTCCAGAATTTTATCTGTTTCATCAATCAATCTCGTATATTCATCAAAATAATAAATCGTAATATGAGTATCGAGTTTTTTAATCCGATCCTGCAGATTCTTGTAGATTTCGGCCTTTCTTGCCTGACGTTTTAATACCGACATCTGCCGGTTAATTTCGGAAATAATATCCGTTACGCGCAAAAGGTTCTGGTTTGTAGCTTCCACTTTTCGCAAAGCTTCATTTTTTCTGCTGTTATAGCGGGTAACTCCAGCGGCTTCTTCTATAAAAACTCTTCTTTCCTGAGGGCCCGCGTCAATAATTGCGCCAATATTTCCCTGCTGTATTACAGCATATGATCTTGGGCCAAGCCCGCTGCCTAAGAAAATATTATGGATGTCTTTAAGGCGGCAGGGTCTCTTATTTAGATAATATTCGCTCTCACCCGAACGGTAAAGACGTCTTGTCAGCATAATTTCAGCAAAATCTTTGAGTTCTTCAGGGGCTGAGCCATTATCATTTGCAAGCGTCAGACTTACTTCAGCCATGTTTAACTGCGGCTTTCCGTTTGCACCCGCAAATATTACGTCTTCCATGGATTTTCCACGCAGCTGTTTAACGCTCTGCTCGCCCATAACCCATTTGAGTGCATCAACAATATTACTTTTGCCGCATCCATTGGGGCCGACAATTGCACATACACCGGCAGGAAACTCAATATTGGCTTTGTCTATAAAGGATTTAAATCCGCTTATCTCAAGCGATTTAAGTTTCATATAAAGGCATGCCTCCGTACTGAATGGTTAATAATGCTGTAATAAAACCTTTTCTTAATACGAATGCTTATGTAGAAACAACTCACAGATTGATATTTCATCGAAATGGACTCTAACAAAAATTAACCCCAATGTAAAGAAAAAACGCAACAGAAAGTGTATTATGATATATATGAATACAATATATGGTATTTTGGCCTTTTAAATAAGTTGAATTTTATACGCTATTTTCAAAAATTCAATACATTTTTAAGTTGGTCGGATAAAAATTATTGATTTCATGGGATTCCAAAGATTAGATAAGAAATATATTACAATAAAAATAGATAGCTATATCTATAAGCTGGCAGAAATATTTTATTTTAAGCCTTAATTGCAAACTTTTTAACGCTGTTTGCAACTTTAGCTATATGTGCAAGCAAGCTATTATCCGGGTTCTTGAAGCCAAAACACCTAAGCACACTTTAAGAGTTTCTTAGGGGATAAATAGATAGGTTTCTTCTCCACAACAACACAATTTCTACCTTCTCCTTTTGCTTTGTACAGGCTATGGTCTGCTATTCCCAAAACGAGTGTGATTGCCTCGGATGTGTTATGGTATCCTCTGGTCTCATCTGTGCTGTAGCAACCCCCAACACCTATGCTGGCGGTTATCTGCCGGGGTGCTTTCACCTCATGTTCAATCTGCTTTCTTATTTTTTCCGCAATAGCATGAGCATCTTTCAATCCTGTATTGGGAAGCAGAACAAGAAATTCCTCTCCACCATAGCGTCCAACAATATCGGCCTGCCTGACAACTCTTTTGATGGCTTCGGCAACTGCCACAAGAGCCTTATCACCTTCCTGATGACCGTATGTATCGTTGATGCTTTTAAAAAGGTCAATATCGATTAAAAGACAGCAACATTTGCCCGGATTGCGAGACATGCTTTCCACTTCCTTTTGCATCCACTCAAAAAGGAATCTCCGTGTGAAAAGATTGGTCAATTCATCAGTAATGGCAATCCTCTGCATTTCTTTATGAGCAGCGCGTATTTCGTCAATATAGTCAGATAGCTGCTTTTTTTGTTCCGTAAGAGAGGCATTTGCTGCATTGAGTTTAGCTGTACGTTCTTCTACACGTTTTTCCAGGGTAGCATTGGCAACCAAAAGGGCGGTTTTGGTATTTGACAGCCTTATGAATGTATGTGCAATAGCAGCAACCAGAAGGATTGTTGCCAGATACAGAACTAATCTGTAATTGTTTGCTGCACTTAATGACCTGATATACTCATCGTAATAGGTGATGTAGATCATTTCAAGCTGCTGTTTTGTCGGCAATTCCAGGATATTCTTACCCTCCTGGTCCATGCCTGATTTATATTTCAGTATTGTATCGCCATGACGTATAATTCTCTCCAGATCTTTGGGCTCAACAAAGTTTTTATAAGAATCAATATTATTTCTTAGTTTTTTTATATTCAGAGTAACATGCGAGAGCATCTCTTCGTGTGAATAGATATTATAGATAAGAATATCACGAACAAGGTCCTGTAGATGCATGGCAAGATCAGTATCATAGGTGCTGACTTTTGCGGCTAATTCAGTTGCAGCAATTGGAAAAAAGCTAAGCGAATTGCGTAAAATTGAATTTTCCGATTTGAATCGTTCATTTGCCGTTTCTTTTTCGGCTAACAGCTTTATGTAACCGCCATTAAGGATTCTGATTTTGTCCTGTTTGTCTTTACTGACAAAAGAAGGGATATCTGAAAGCAGTTGGCTTGTTTTTTTCAAGCGATTAATATTTTCCACAAGAGGGTCATAATTAATCATATAAACATAACGTGCCTTGAGAATATTTTCGTTTAATGCAACATCAAGCTGTTGAAGTTTTCGAAGAATATTTATGTATCTGTCGTGCTCATTGATATCCACCATTTTAGACTGCTGGAAAAGATACCCCAGACAGATAACAATGATGATTCCTATAATAAAATTGCGGATTATTGAAACACTCATGATGACCTCTGTTTATTTGTTTGAATTGCTTTCAACACTTTATTCTTATCCTCCCATGCAATCGAAACAGGGGCAAGCATGCTAGCATCAAGAAAATTTCCCTTATATTCTCCTGTTAACGTATTTAGAAATAGAAGAATATGCTCGTTTTCCTCCTGGGTCAGCGAACGTCCCAGTTGGCTGTTCCACATTATGCTAAGCACCTCTTCCATGGTTTCGGCAGAGCCGTCATGAAGATAGGGAAAGGTTACAGCGATATTGCGCAGGCTTGGTACTTTAAACTGGTATTTGTTATATTCAAGTTTGGTGATATTGAAACGGCCGAGATCTGCATCTGTAAGAGGACGATGCTGAAAATAGTCTTCCATGATTCCTATTGTCTGATACATATTTCCGCCAATATTTATACCCTGATGACAGCTTATACAACCATACTCCTTAAATATTCTGTAACCTTCTTTTTCCTGCTCGTTCAAAGCACCGGAATCACCACGCAAGAAATTGTCAAAGCGTGAATTTGGGGTAATAAGAGACATTTCAAAAACAGCTATAGCATCGGCTATATTTTCGGGTTTAATATTATCAGGGTAGATTTCGGCAAAAGCCTTTATATACTGCGAGTCTTTTTTCAATTTTGTGATTACTTCTGCCCAATTGCTCCCCATTTCAATTGGATTATGAACAGGTCCGGGAGCCTGTTCTGCTAAGTCTTGCGCTCTGCCATCCCAGAATTGAACGAAATTAAAGCCGCTGTTAAAAGTCGTTGGGGAATTGATCCCACCAACAGCATTTTTGATACCTGTTGAATATTTTACCTGGTCGGTTCCGCCTTTTGCAAGATCATGACATGATGCACAAGATATTGAATCATCTTTGGAAAGGCGTTTATCATGGTAAAGCTTGTCGCCAAGGGCGACTTTTCTGGCATCAAGTTCTATATTGAGGGGAATTGGCACAATAGAGCCGCTGAAATTTATAACCGGCTTGTTCTCAGATAAATTATTGTTATCTCTGCTGTTATGGGTTTCAAAATCCTTTAAAGCGAAAAAAAATCCGCCCACAACTAAAAAAACAATGACTGCATATTGAAAAACCGTAACTTTTTTTACAGGGTTATCCATTTTAAAGCCTCTTCATATTTAATAGCCTGATAAGCATGAAATGATTAAGTTATTAATAAAATAACAATATAATCCGGCTATTACTGTTGCAAACGCTTATAGTGTTCAATAATGAGTCAATTTCAAATTGCAGCTTACTATAGTCGTTTTCTTGTATAAGAATATCGGCAATAACTTAAAAAATATTTAATCATTTCATATCTTGTAATATTTTTTATATTATGGATTGCAAAAACAGAGATATCTTATTGATTTAATATATGAAAACTATAGTGATCTTGTATTTGGCATGCTCATAGAATAACCAAAACTTTCTATTCCACTATTGCACCGCTTTGCAATCCATTATAAAAAGCAAATAAGCATATGAAGCCAAAGATAAAATCTTGTGTAAGGAAAGAAAGTCAGTTTTGAATAAATCAAACAATAATTCTGGAAAGTTATGACAAAGAAGCGAAAAAAACGAAGCAAGCCGAAACGGGCAACAAAACGGTTTTTTATAAAAGCTATCGCAGGCTTAACAATCCTGGCTGTTGCGGTTGTGGCTGTTTATATGTTGTTTCTTTCACATCGCATCGACAGGCGATTTGCAGGCCGCCTCTGGGATATTCCCTCTAAGGTCTATTCCGACACTACTCTTATGTATATGGGCCAAAAGATTAATCCCGCCCTGTTCATTGAAAAACTTACTAGGCTCGGATACCGTAAAACATCCCGCTCACCCAAAAATCCGGGGGAAATGCAGCTCTCGGCCGGCAGGATAACTATCTATCTGCATGAATTTCACTCACCCATGTATAATCAGATAGGCCTGCCTGTACAAATACGGATGCAGGAAAATCAAGTGGCCGCCATTACAAACCTTGATACAGGCACCCCGATGCCCCTTCTCGAACTGGAACCGGAAGAACTGATGCTATACTATGGGCCGGACCGGGAGCGACGCCGTCTTCTTTCCCTAAGTAAGCTTCCGCCTTATATAGCATATGCTGTTCTGGCTGCGGAAGACCGCCATTTTTATAAACACCCCGGGTTCTCACTAAGTGGTGTATTGCGAGCGTTTATAATTAACCTTCAGGCCGGTAGCATTCGTCAGGGAGGTTCCACCATCACCCAGCAACTTGCAAAAAATTATTTTCTGACACCGGAGCGAACATATAGCCGAAAGATTAAGGAACTTTTGATTTCAATTATTCTGGAAAAAAAATTCAGCAAAAATGAAATCCTTGAAATTTATATGAACGATATTTACTTTGGCCAGCAGGGATCCATTGCCATCAGCGGCATGGGTGAAGCAGCCCGGTTTTATTTCGAAAAAGATGCCTCGGAGCTAACTGTTGCACAAGCAGCCGCTCTGGCTGGTATTATACGGGGACCAAACCTTTATTCACCCTATAAAAACCCGGAGAACTGCATCAAAAGACGCAACGCAGTTCTTTCGGCCATGCATCAGGAGGGCTGGCTGACAAAAAAGGATTATAATACAGCCAAACTAACGCCCATGAAACCGGCCGGCTATACTACATATAGCCGCCGGGCACCATATTTTATGGATTATGTAACAAACCAGCTTACAGAAATTTATTCACCATATGCCCTTTCAAGCGAAGGGCTTTCCATCTATACCACCATAGATACTCAGGCACAAACAGCTGCTGAAAAAGCGCTTGAAACGGGCCTGCGGCGTCTGGAAAACGCCAATCCAGGCCTTAAACAAAGCAACCCGCAAAAACAACTTCAAGGCGCTATTATTGTTATGCAACCCAAAACCGGCTATATTATTGCTATGGCAGGCGGCCGTAATTATAGTGTCAGCCAGTTTAACCGGGCAACCATGGCCATGCGTCAGCCAGGAAGCGCTTTTAAGCCCTTTGTCTATCTGACTTCCTTAGACAACCATACACCCGTATCAAAGCTTTCCAATATCCCGCAAACATATATGGTTGATGGCAAACCGTGGGAACCGAAAAATTTCGAAGATGATGCCGCCTCCGAATTAACTCTCAGAGAGGCTTTTGCCGAGTCACAAAACATTGCCACCATCAATCTTGCCTATGAAGTGGGTTTAGAGCGTATCGCCAATACTGCCGAAGCATTCAATCTTCCCATAAATAAACCGCCCTACCCTGCCATGGCGCTTGGCGCCATGGAAATAAGCCCTCTCATGCTGGCCCGGGCTTATTGTGTTTTTGCCGCAGATGGTCTTCTGCCGTTTCCTCTTACCATAAGGGATGTTGTAGATAATACCGGAAAAGCTATTGAAAACAGGCACGCAAGCATCAAACGATTGATAAGTCCCGCAAAAGCCTATATGATGAGTGATCTGATGAAAAGTGTTGTAAATACAGGAACCGCACGTTCATTAAAATACTATGGAATTAATTGGCCTGTAGCCGGAAAAACCGGAACCACCAATAATTCCAGAGACGCCTGGTTTGTAGCCTACACCCCGGATATACTTGCACTGGTGTGGGTTGGATTCGACAATGGTGACAGCATACAATCTACCGGGGCCAAAGCGGCCTTGCCCATATGGGCCGATCTGATGAAGATGCTCCCCCAATATGTATCCGGGGAATGGTTTGATGTTCCTTCGGGTGTTTTAACCCGCAGCGTATGCACGGACAGCGGTTTACTTGCTAATAACAATTGCTGTCCCCACACTATCGATGAAATATTTTTAAGCAAAACAACACTCCCTGAAACCTGCAAGCAGCATAGCTGCTTTTCTCCGTTTAAAAAAATTATGGAAGGAGTAAAAAAAATTGCGCCTATTTTTTAAATCAATCCTGATAGGATGTTTTCTCCTCCTTTTTGCCGGCTGTGTGTTTGAAAAGCCGCCATTGACACCATCCCGAAGAACTCCCCGGCAAGTAACACTTCCAAAATTACCTCAAGCTGATCAACCAATAAAAACCCCCAGTGATACTCCGAGTCCCAGAGCTATTGCCAGTATAGAACTTTCAAAACGGGGACAGTTGTTAATTAAAGCAAACAGGCCGGATGAAGCCATCCGCTATCTGGAACGGGCCATAAACCTTTATCCAGGCAGAGGAGAAAACTATTACTATCTTGCCGAAGCCTGGCTTCTGAAAGGCAATCCATCCCAGGCAGCGGAATACAACACCTTGGCAACTATCCACTTTACGGAAAACACCGAATGGATAGAACGTATTGCCTTTCAAAAAAATATAATTGATCAACTCGGTAAAAAATAAGTTATTTCCGGGAATACCAGGTTGTACTATATACCTATCCCTGTGCTATTGGCGCAAACTCCATAATAGCTGAAAGCCCGTTATCAACCATAAGATCCTGGCCACTTATATAACCCGCCATGGAGCTGTTTAAAAATACCAGTGGCCTGGCCATATCTTCAGGTGTGGCAAACCGGCCAACCTTCCATTGGTCAAGTGCATCACCAAACTGATTGCGGAAGTGTTTAAACATGGGGGTTTCGGTCGCTGCCGGGCTCAGCACGTTAAGACGGAGCCCTTTCTGAGCTAATTCTATGGCTTTATGCCGCGCATAAGCGCATATGCACTCTTTTGAAAAAGCATAGCCACCTTCTACACCATTCTGTGCTGTTTTGATTTTTGCAGTGTTTGCCTGCACCCATGCCTTTGCTTCATCGAAATCGGCTGTATCCAGAAGCCCCTGGAAGAAAAGTCCATGGAATCGCCACATCGCCCCAGCCAGCGACGAAATGATGGCAATTGCTCCTTCCTGCGGGTTCATCCGTGGAATAACTTTTTCGATGAGGTGACGGTGACCAACAAAGTTGACCATTACAACATCGATATCCGGGAAAGGAGCGCCGGGCAGACCGGCGCAACAAAAAAGCGCCCGCACTTCGTTAGGTAATTGCTCAACAGCGGCATCTATCGATGACTTGTCACCTAAATCGGTATGTATATATTTCTTGACTGTCACAGGTGGCTCATTTACATCAAGGGCATAGATATCTGCACCTAACTCCAGCAGAAGCTTTGTTGCTGCCAATCCCATTCCGGAAGACGCCCCATCAATCACGACCGTTTTACCACGATAACCCCAAAGATCATCCATTATTATTCTCCTTAATTGCATATTAATTTATTCTTCAGTTAGAGGAAATTCGCATCCTACTACTTTGGTTTCAAGATGCTGCTCAAGTCCTTCGATCCCACACTGTCGGCCGTTACCGCTCCATTTGTAACCACCGTAGGGCGCTTCAGCGCCATAGAAGTTGCCACCGTTTATGATAAGTGAGCCTGAGCGAATTTTTTTAGCAACGTTTAAGGCACGTTCCTGAGATCCGGAACAGATCATACCGCAAAGGCCGTATTTGCTCTGATTTGCTAAGCGAATAGCGTCTTCATCATCGTCATATGGGATCACAGAAAGAACCGGTCCGAATATCTCCTCCTGAGCAATTGTGGACATATTATCGACGTCAACAAACAGGGTTGGTTCAACATACCAGCCGCGCGAAAGATGCTTGGGCCTGCCGCCACCTTTTAGCAAACGTGCGCCTTCAGCCTTTCCTTTCTCAATATAGTCAAGGACGTGGTCGCGTTGTTTTGCAGTGACAAGTGGCCCGGCAACAGTATTGATGTCGTTGGGATCGCCATAAGTTACGTATTTCCAGACATCGCTGAGGATAGCAACTCCCATTTCATAGCGTGATCTTGGTAAAAGGAGTCGGGTCGGCACAGCGCAGCCCTGTCCGGCATGCATACATGATACGATAGCAGCCATCGGCAGCACCTTTTCGAGGAGGCAGTCGTCGAGCACGATAGTTGCGCTCTTGCCCCCGAGTTCCATTAAAGTCCGCTTGAAGGTAGGTGCTGTTGCTTCCAGTATCATTTGACCCGTAGCAGTTGAACCTGTAAAGGAAACCATATCGACTCTCGGATCTGAGATGAGCATTTGCGATACATCATGGTTCTGGGCACATACCACGTTAACAACACCTGCCGGGATTTCCGTCTTCTCTGCTATCAGGCGACCTATCCGGGTTGCATTCCACGGCGTCTGGGTTGCTGCTTTGATAACCATAGTATTACCGGTGGCGAGCGCGGGCCCGATTTTGTTGATTGTAATTTCGAAAGGGAAATTCCAGGGAATTATCCCTGCTATAACTCCAACAGGTTCTTTCCAGACCCAGCGGCTGGCCGGTTTTCCGCCACCCAATGTCTGATCGGATATCTTGCGGCACCAGGGATAGGTTTCTATCTGTTGCGCAGGCCATAACAATCCATCCGATAGTGGCCAATCAAGTTGTCCTGCATATGTCAGGGTAATCGGAGCCCCAACTTCAGCCACGATTTCCGTTCTGAACAGCTCTTTTTCTTCTTCAATAGCTGTGTGCAACTGCTCCAGACACTTCTTGCGAAAAGCATGATTGGTTGCCCAATCGGTTTTATCAAATGCATTTCTGGCTGCAGCAATTGCACGGTCCATATCCTTTGCGGAAGCATCAGCAACAACACCCATGACTTCTTCCGTGGCAGGATTGATGTTCTTAAATGTTGCGCCGGATTGAGCAGTCGTAAGGCGACCATCAATCAGTAATCGTTCTTCGTGCTCCTGATTTTCTGACTTGGAACTTGTCATCCGTTATTCTCCCTTTATTGATAGGTGTTTATTAAAAGAAGTCTCTATTACTCTTACGAATGCAGGACATCGGGGTGTATATCCGCAACATACAATTTCCTTAATCTCTTCCTTATGCTTATCTTTAAACAACGGTTTATTAAGCAAATATGTTACCAGGTAATAATTGACATCTAATTGATATTAAAATGAATAGTCTCGATTGCAAAAACAACCGGCCGGTTCCTTTGCCTAAGACCGACCGGTTGTTTATATCAAATTGTATAAACTTGTATAAACGTGCAAAACTACAGAACCATGCATATTGCTTGATAGACAAATAAGGTGAAAGCAAAATACGTTTATAGAAATAAAGTTATGAGTTGTGATATAAAGCCATAAAATACCAGCAACTTTTATTTCGACAACAGCAAGAAATTACTAACGCTAAAAAAGCTGGCGTCCAGTTTTGAAGCAGGTATATATAAAAAGTCTTCGGGATGAGGAGCCGTAGAGCTAACAGTACAATGACGCGCTTTTTCATCTATATAGACCTGAGCATCACTATCTCCTATATTATTTTTACCACTTGGACTCTCACTATAATGGAAGAAATTAGTAAACCAGGTCCGGAAATCGCCGGATCTTTCATATACTTCCTTGTACCATATGTTATAAGTTTCCTGGTCAATATAATTTACGTGCAAACCCCAGTTGTAATAAGGATCTTTAGGCATTTGTTCCACAACCCATACTTTTCTGGGAGCATATGTTATAACACCCGGAGCAGGTGCCCAGGCAGCGCCCGTAAATCCCGGCACTTCATAATTTAATTTGAAGCACTCACCCGTGTATGGAAATTTCGAAGGAACCCTTCCATCCGGTAATTCCTCAACAGGTATCAAGTTCGGGCTGGTAAAAGAAACAAGAATCGTTTTTTCTCCAATTAACTTCCATTTCATTGAACTGATTTTACCGCTGAATCCATAATTCATATCAGACCATGAATCAGATCCCATGAATGGATCAGATCGTGACGCTGTTCCGGTTTGCCGAATCCTGCGAATGGCAGGAACATAAGCATAACTGGTGTCTTCCTTTGATGGGTCCATATAAACGAGCATCATTTGATTAGTTCCTTTAACACTCATCGGCTCCAAAATTCTTGGTAATTCGTAGCTAAGAACATGATCAGGATTTTTTGCTATTTCCTGACCTGGCGGCCTGCCTGTCAAATAAAGACATGAAAACAAACCGTCTGCATAGCGTTCCTTTCCTGATTTGTCTATCCATAATAGAGGTCTACGCAGTCTTGAAGCCATGAAACGATATACCGACCATTTATAATTTGCTACAATCTTGTTTCCTACCTTGGGATCTTTAGGATCAATTTGGGGGAAAGGCATACCGTAAACATTATGGTATGGAATTTTTCCTGTACTTTTTTCGATTACCTCTCCTTCAGAACTTATGTCAAACTTTCCGGCATTCTTCTGGCTTGCAGCAAGAAAGCTTTCCGGTAACTTCCATTTAAAGTTAACAGTTCCCGGCGTGACAACCATGTCGCCTTTTTCTACCGCGCGATACATAGCTGGAAATAGAATGTCTTTATATTGAGCACAGTTGGTCTTGTCAATTACCTTGGGTAAATCCATAGCCGGCAATGAACCGCCCAAGAGCAGAACAAGCAGCGACAACCCTAAAATTTTAAAAAGCCTTATTTTTCTTATCTTCACTTTTTCCTCCTTTGGTTTTTCCAAAATCCAAAAAAAGCCTTTGTCATTTATTATCTTGCCTAATAGTACTTTTAATAACTGTTGATACGATCCTCCGGAAAATAACCGTTACCATTCATATCCCAGTTTAATGGTTGCCTCACTTGGTCCATTTACAAATTTGCCGAATCCATAGCTTGCTGCTTCATCACCAAAAAAGGCCTGAAGCACCGCTTCGGTGTATAAATTTGGTGTTATAGTCCATTTAATTGAAGGACGCAGCATGTATGTAGTACCTTCTCCATGCTTTCCGGGAGTGAAGGCACAAACGATCATAGGAGAAAGTTTGCTTGCCCACCAGTTTGTCATTACCTGAAAATAGAAACTATCCTGTTCTCTGATATTTTCCCGATCCACGCCTAACAACATCTGTTCAGGCTGATCCAGGTTGTCGCCATGCCATTCATTTATAGTAGTATGCAGCCACTCTACAGTGACTTTGGTAAGATCATGAGGAGAAAACCATCTTAAACGCAGATCTTTGTCAAAGGCCAGCATACACTTTGTAACTGGTTTATATATAAACGCATTAGATGAGCCTGTATAAAGAGGATTCGGACTAAATGCAGCATCAAAAGGGGCTGTTGCATTAACAGCATTAAAAGCAGCAACAGGATATTTAGTGTAATGTGAAACCTCACCTCTTATAACCGCTTCAAAGCGGCCAAGAAGTAACTGATAACTGAAATAACCACCGTAAACATGCTGTTTATTGTGAGTAAGTGTAACCGAATCGATTAGATGGTCTGGCGGCGGTCCCATCCCTGCCATCATAGCCGGTAGTTTTGCAAGCTCTGCATTATCCCAATTCAGCACCAGACCGGCGTCATTGACCACATCCCTGAAATAAAGCAAAGAAAGATTAAATCTGTCTCCGATCTGTGCCGATACTTTTCCACCATATTCATTATTGTTGGTAGGCACATCCTGCCTGACAGTTGCGCCATTAATAAACGGAAGACCGTTTTGATATACAGTCTGCCCCATTGCAGCATAAGGCAAACAACGCACATATGGGGCTTGCATACCAACACCCGGCTGATCGGTAACGCTGTCCATTGGTCCAAACTGAGAGGGCCTGATATCCGGAATCCACAACAGATCAAAATTGATGCTGGTTCTGGCAAAACGCGGCATGTCGAAATTTAAACGGCCCATCCATAACGGAATCTTTACATCATCAGGGTTCTGGAAAAACATCTGGTAGGACTGGTCGGCCGGATTAATTATATCATTCATGGTTTCAAGACCACTTTCACCCCAGGATACAAGCTGTCTTCCTGCTCTAAAAAAAGCCCTGTTGCCCATAGAGCCTTTATAGGCAAAATCAATAAATGCTTCTCTTAAGTCTTGCTCAAACCTGATGTCTTCTTCACCATAATCGAATCTTGAAGCACCCAGATCCCTAGTGATATCATACTCATTTGCGCGAAGGTCAAAAATAGAATCATAGGCTCCCCTGAAGGTCAAATGGACTTTTTCGACTCTAAAGGGACCCATATCTATATCGGGATCAATATCAACATCAAACTTTAATGTATTTCTCTGCTGTACTGCTTCTGTTTGGTCAAAAAAACCATACTGCGCACCATTTACATCCCGCAAAACAATATTAGATTCCAGATAACCATGGAAACTGGTAGTCATTTGTGCTGTGGCAGTTGGAGAGAAAATTACCAACATCACCAGTACCAAAAACACACACAAGCCTGCTTCACCCCATCTTCTCTTACTCATATCTTTACTCCTTAAATTGATATTAATATAAAAAGATATAACAGTATTCCCCCACAGTCCTTAACTTTTCACCTCCTTCCTGATATTTATAGTAAACTAATGCTCTTTCCGGCATTAAGCAGTCCTTTTAAGGTTCGTGCTAATTTAAAAGCTTTGTCAGGCAAGACACGGCACCAAAAAAGGGCTGTTTAATGCCGGTGTGAAACCTGCCTTAAAAAAACATGACTTTTTTCATAGTTGACTTATTGTATTTAATAATTCATTTATTCAAACTAACATTAAATCTTATATCGTAAATGGAATATTAAATTCATGGCTTCTATACAAGGAACAAATATTTCGTCAGATAATACTAAGTTATACAGATCTCTTGGCTCTCTTATAAAAGAATATCGAAAATGGCGGAAGATGAGCCAGGATAAATTTTCCGAATCAATTCAAATAAGCGTTCGGGAACTGCAAAATTGGGAATCCGATCGCCGCAGTCCCAGAATTGAGAATCTGCATGATCTTTCGGAAATGACCGGTCTTCCTATGCAGGCATTAATAGCTCTCAACGCGGACCAGCCTGTCTGGTATTCTTTAGGCAAAAGGTTTTTTAAGTATTCATTGATTGAGGAAGATCAGTTTTTGTCACGAGAATTATTAAGATACCAAAATAAATCCGCGGATGACTTTCTTGTAAAATACATACCAATTACAACAGATAGGCAAATTAATATGATTCTCTCATGCCATCGGGATATTTACGGTACGGAGAGACCATTGCCGAAAGATGTAATCAAAAAAGCTGCCAGGTTCCTTCCAAATCTTAACAATACAATTATTGACTGTTGGGGGCATTATGTTGGACATCAAATATGTCTTCCGATAAAAACGGATATATATAAGGATATTATAAAATCAAAGTGCATAGAAAATTATCTGAGTTTACGAAGCATTAATGATATAATAAGCATGGATGAGGGGGTTTTGTTCTATTATTCCGTACATTCAGCCTGTGTCAGCGTTGGGCGGCGGCTTGTTATAGACAGTGCTCAGTCCCTTTCTGAAATTAAGCAAAAAGAAAATTTTCTTCTCGCTACTCATACCGCTACCAAAGAAGCGAAAACAATCCAGAGTAATATAGGGATGAGATTTGTTAGAGATTATGCTCACAGACTCAATGAAACAAACCCTGTCATATATGAGCAGAATCTGGATGTTCATATAAAACTTAGAAAGCCTTATGTATGGATGATTGAACACATTTCCGGACAATCGGGAAAAATGCCGGAACAGAAATCTTTAATTGGCGTTGATGAATCATCATTAGGCGTTGATAGAAACTTATCTTATAATAAAAACATCAATACTGTTAAACAAATAACACAAACCTGCACAAATTCTGCATGCAAACTTTATGGTAAAACCAAACAAGGCAATGTTGTTTCAAACGGGACATACCGTACAAAAGACGGTCTTTCCGGTCGAAGGTTTCTCTGCAAAACATGCGGTAAATCATTTTGTAACAGAACAGGAACTGTTTTTCATGGATTAAGATCTTCGGAAGAAAAAATCATGAGGGCACTTAAATTATTGCTTAAAGGAATGCCTTTGCAAAAAGCGGCGGACTCATTGGGAATAACTTTCAATACAATCCGGCACTGGCTTAGCGTTTCGGCAAGGCATTGCGATAAAATCAATGCTATTCTTGAAAAAGATCCTGAAGTATCACAGGCCGACCTTGATGCACTATGGACTTTTGTAAGAAATAATTCTCTTCGCCAACGGGCGGCTCTTTGGAACTGGTCTGAAAATAAATAATAAAGGAAAATTTTATATATGATAGCGGAAATTCTTTCAACAGGAGATGAGGTTCGTTCCGGGGCATTGATTGACAGTAATTCGGCATATATAGCACAAGCTTTGGAAGAAGCGGGCCTTAAGGTGGTAAGACATAGTACGGTAGGAGACGATCTTAATGCCATTTCTTCAATATTAAAGGAGATAGGAACGCGTGCTGATATTGCCGTTGTTACAGGCGGACTGGGGCCAACAACAGATGATATTACTGCCGAAGCTGCTGCACATGCAGCCGGTGTTGAAATGTGCCTTGATGAGGAAGCCTTGAAAACTTTGAAAAACTTTTTTGAAAAAAGAAAGCACCTCATGAATTCATTAAATGATAAACAGGCCATGCTCCCAAAAGGTTCCGAATGCCTTGACAACCCGGTTGGGTCTGCTCCGGGGTTTACAATGAAAACAGGCAAATGCCGCTTTTTCTTTTTGCCGGGTGTTCCTTATGAAATGAAAAAGATGCTTTCAGCAAAGGTGCTCCCCAAAATCTATGAACTTTATGAAGGCGGCAGAGAATATAGTATAATTAAAAACATATCGACTTTCGGTGTTACAGAGGCGGCTGTAAATGAGAACATATTACCCGTTATCGATGAATTCGGCGATATCAACTTTGGATTAAGAGCAACTTTTCCTGAGATACATATAAAAATGTATGCAAGGGGAAAAGAAGAAAAAGAAGTTGTTCAGCTTCTTGATGCCGCTGCCGCAAAGGTTTTGCAAATATTTGGCGATAAAATAGTTTCAGCAGAAGGCAAATCTATGGAAGTTGTGGTAGGTAAACTGTTAAAGAAAAATAATGCCACTATTGCTGTTGCTGAAAGTTGTACGGGCGGGCTGATTTCCGATATGCTTACCAATGTTTCCGGCAGTTCGGATTATTTTCTTTTTTCCGGTATTACATATTCAAATGACTCAAAAATAAAAGTACTGGGAGTCAAACCGGCAACTATAGAAAAGTTTGGAGCCGTGGATGAAGAAACGGCAAAGGAAATGGCAGCAGGTGCTAGGAAAATATCAGGAGCAACTTACGGTATTTCAACCAGTGGAATTGCCGGTCCTGCCGGAGGTACCGAAAATAAGCCGGTTGGAACCGTGTGCATGGGACTTGCTACACCGGATGTAGTTAAAGGCTTTACTTTTAATTTTAATTTCAGAGACCGAATTTTAAATAAAAAAATATTTGCCGCAGCTGCACTTGATCTTGTAAGAAAAGAACTCATTGTTTCACATAACAGGGAAGAATTAACAGGAGTATTTATTTGAAATGAAATTTATAGATGCGGGATGGATTATAGACGGAAGCGGCGGCCCTGTTTTAAAAGACATGCGGCTTGGCATTAAAGACGGAAATATTTTTTCTATAGATGATTCCGGGTTTAAAGATTCTTCTACAAGTAAAGTAATCGATTTATCATCTTGCACTATACTTCCTCCTTTAGTTGACAGTCATGTTCACCTCTTAATGTCGGGAACGGATGATCCGGAATATAGAGAAATGCAGCTTGATATGGACTTTGACAAAGCAAGCGATATTATTTTGAAGCATATTTCCCAGCACTTGTCTCACGGCGTTTTAGCAGTCAGAGACGGCGGCGATAAGCATGCTCATGCCTTGCAATATTTTAACGAGTGTCCGGATGAAAAAAATTTTCCTGTTAGTATTAAAATTGCAGGAAAAGCATGGCACAGGGCAGGCAGATATGGCGGATTGATAGGAAGATCACCGGATAAAAGCTTTAGCCTTGCACAAGCAATTAATAGTTGTCCGGATGAAATTGATCATATCAAGATAGTAAATTCGGGTTTAAACAGTCTTAAAGAATTCGGCAAAGAAACCGACCCGCAATTTGGTAAAGAAGAACTCTCGGATGCTGTGGAAATTGCCGGTAAACTCGGGCTAAAGGTTATGGTTCATGCAAACGGAAAAAGACCGGTTGCAGCAGCCGTTTTAGCCGGTTGTCACTCAATAGAGCATGGCTTTTTCATGGGAGAAGACAACCTGAAATTAATGGCGGAAAAAGATATAACATGGGTTCCGACTGCCTGCACCATGAAAGCATATTGTGAACATATGGGAAAAGGAAGTATTGAATATGATGTAACATGCATGAATCTTGAGCACCAGCTAAAACAGATTTCAAAGGCAAGAGAACTTGGAGTTACAATTGCGCTCGGCACGGATGCGGGAAGTATCGGCGTTCATCATGGATCGGCAGTAATACATGAACTTGGTTTGCTTATAGCCGCAGGATATTTGCTGCCGGAAGCCATTAAATGTGCTACTTATAACGGAGCAAAATTACTTGGTATAAACGATTTCGGAATTATAGGAAAAGATAAGCCGGCCAGCTTTATTGCTGTACAGGGAGAGCCTTCGGATCTTCCGGCTTCTATAAGCAGTGTCAAAGCGGTTTGTATCGACGGATACCTGTCATCCCCACCTCCTAAATCAAGAAGTTGCGGTGTTTAAGTTCCGAAATATCTATCTCCGGAATCGCATAGAGAAGGATGACCAATTATATGGATCTTATTCATCAGGTTTCCCTAAAAATTAAATATATTTGTGTATTCCATAATATATGTTCCGCCTACACTGCTTAAGGCCAGCAGTACGGAGCGGAAAACGGGGTGTTGAAAAAACGGTGAAAATGCGCCTTCCCGTATGGCCTGTATTTCCTTGATCACAAGTTCAATTTGAGATTTTAAATCCTCAAGTTCTTTGGAGAAAATAATGCGCATCTGCTGTTCCTTAAGACGGGAAACGGATGCCTTTCGAAGATTTTCCGCATCGTAGCGCTGCATCAATGCGCACATCCACGTTATAGCAACACTGCCTGTCATAATTACTGTAAGCCCAATGGTTGTATTCCAGTCGTCGAAATAGCTATGCCTGGCAATATAAATAACAACCCAGCTTATCAATGGATAAAAAATCAATTTTCCGACAGCTTTGGTTCTTTTTGCAACTATATTGACAAGCATCCATTCAGAAAGAAATATTTTTTGTTCTTCTAAAATCTTCTCTCTTTTCTCCTGTACCTGTTTATTATCAGGAAGGTGGCATATATTTTCATAGATTCCATACGAACACTCTTTTATCGATGCAGGAGGCCAAATCGGTTTATTCTCAGTTGCGTTAACAATGAATTGATGACATAGCCGTGTTAAATCAAAAACGTACAGAAACAACCATGAAAAAGATATGATAGCAGCCATTAATATTATATATGTTATCCGATAGCTATAATCCCCGCGGACAGGCGATGAAGGAAAACCGAAAGCTTCCAAGATAAAACGGCACGAAATAAAATATATAATAAAAGATATAGCAACCCATACAATGCGATATTTCCATTTGTTTCTTGTTTTATATTCATACCATAGTTCTGCGATATTTGTATCTTTGTATTCCTTCAAAAAATTATAACTGACTGCCCTTTTCAAATATCTGATAATTTTTCCTTTAGTCTTTTCTCTTTTATCATGTTTCTCTTTTTCCTGCGTATTAAAACAAAATTTGTTTTCAATTTCTTTCCTGTTGTTTTCCAGCGACCTGTCCGAAAAATACAGGAAACAAACGGATAGAATAAAAGCCAATATCCGTAACATATTCGACGGCCAGACACTGATGCCGTCGAAAAGGGAGAAGTGTTCCTCCCATGGATTGTTTGAAAAATACGGCTTAATATATATATTAAATAAATAGATCAGCAATATAACGAATGCGGTAGTAAATATTATAATGATAAAATTTTTTCGACATTTAAATATCCACATTACCGCCTGGTTCACATTACTATTAGCATAAAACAATATAAGTAAAACAAGAAAGGCCATAACAGCTATAGCACGAAGAGTGCACCCATAATTTGTTGTGTTTTTCGCTTCAAGTAAATTGACAGCTCTTTTGTTGCCAATTTCAAAGAGCTTGGGTATACACTGCCGGTCGTTTTGCTGTTTGTCGGGAAATGCCTGTCTTATTGCTGTAAAAGCAGATGTCTGATAGCTGTCGCGAAAAGACGGGATACTTTCCTGGTTGGCATCTTCAAGGTCATTATGTGCGGTAAGATCAAAATAGGAAGCTACCAGAAGATTCCTCGTCCATTGCAGATTGGCCGGGTGTATCCACATGGCATCCAGATCGGTAGTAAAGTAAATGGCCTGGGGAAAGCGCTGGTGGAATGCCTGAAGCACAAGATATTTATCATGAAAGTCGGAACCCAGCATGCCGATAGCCGAAACCTTTCGATGCCTGCGCTGAAGATTATGGTATATATCGTCTGCCTGACGCCTCAGATAATCATACTGACTTGTTCCGGCCGGCTTTGCAAGCTTATCCAGATCAAAACCTGACTTATTGTTTTGCTTGTTTCCATCTTCATTTTTATCTGCTTTGCTTTCCTTTTCCCCCGGCAAAAAACCGTCTATGCCCCGTAAATAGGATATACATACCAGATTCGCTCCTTTATTCTTTTCGGTCTTTGCAGTTTTGTTAATTTGTTTGGATAATTCGTGATGGAAAACATCATGCAAAGAGCCGGCATAGAGTGAATCGGATTCCGAAACCAATATTATAGTGTTCTCTTTGTCATTAAAAGCAACTCTGCGGTTGCCTAATTCTTTAACTATTTTTTCGGCAAGAGCTTTATCGGAACCTATTATGCGGGAAAAAATAATATCTTTGTAATTAAATATTTTTCTAATCTCAGCGTCACCGTTGCCTGTTGCAGTGTATTCTTCTATCAAGCCTGACGCATCAGCAGTTGCAAATGCAGAGTATATCCTGAGTCCTTTTAGTTTTTTTATGGGATTATCTTCTTTGTTTATTTTATCATTTTTTAGCTCTGAAAGCATATTCTTTAAAGTTTGTGATTCCCAGGGCCCGATGATTTTAAAATTTTTTGCCTCAATGCTTAACCGTGTTATGAGGCAGGATAGCTGGGACAAAGGATTATTCCGGAATGTTTTTTCGTTAAGCCATACCAGCAGAACATATTTCTTATTGCCGGATTTATGAGTAAACCATTCATAAGGCATAATTTCCGTTAAAAGGTGCTGCTTATTCTTCTGTTTATTAGCGGATGTTAAGAAAACGAAATTAATATGTTCGGAATCTTCAGGTAGAAATTGCCGGCTTCGAAGACCGGATAATACGGCATATCTCTGACGCATACGGTTTTCTTTATCTTCGGCATATTCCGTTCCCGGAACCATAACGCCTAAAACAGTTACTTCCCCGTTGTTATTTATTTTTTTTTCGATTTCGTTTTTCAGCTTGCTTTGTGAATCCTGGGGATCTTTTTCCCCATTTTTCTCCTTTCCGCATTGATCTGTCCCTGTCTGATCCATCAGATATGTTGATTCACTGTCGCATTTTTTTAACAACTCCAGGTGTTTTAGAACCGCATCAAACGGGTCCTGCCAGAGCCGGGCTATAACCTTGTCATAAGGTTCATGTTGAATTTCAGCGGAATAAGGACGCGTTCCTTTTAACGGGATCTGTGGAAATAATGTAAAACCAATAACTGCCAACAGGGCAATTATTCCCGAAATCGGTATGATAGAACCTGAATCTTTGCCATTACTCATGGTTCACCTCATTATATTGTGAATCAGTCACTTAATATTCAATAGCGACCAGCAGACACCTTTTACTACCTCCTTCATTCTGGTAAAATCCAGAGTGTCAATCGTATCGGAAACCTGATGATAGTTGGGATTTCTGTAGAAAGCCGTATCTGTTATCATAACGGCATCATATCCAAAATGCCAGTAATTTCTGTGATCGGAGAAATCAACTCCTGTAATAATTGACGGAGCCTTTAAAGTTTCAACATTTACCGATGTGGCTTTAAGATGCAAAGATAATTGTTTTGCCAAAGATGAGCTGCCATAGTTGCTTACCACACAAATAAAATCTCCTGTGTCCGGGTAGAACAGGCGTATTAAACCAAGAGGGTATGTCTGTGATTTCTTCTTTTCTGAAAAGAATCCTATCATCTCAAGACAAATCATGCCTCGTATCTTTATATTATTATCATACAACGATTTCGCATGAAAATAACTTCCCATATTTTCGGTACCGAAGAAAGGAGGTTCTTCTAAATTGTAAGCTACAAAATCTACCCTGTAAGGTAATTTTGTTTCATGTTTTTTTGCAAAACGGGCTATTTCAAGCAAACCTGCTACAGCGCTCGCATTATCATCGGCTCCCGGCTGATCGCCGCATACATCGAAATGGGCACCAACTATAATGCGTTCACCTTCCTTTGGGCCGGCACTGGCGATAATATTTTCATATACATAGCCTGAGACTTCAAATTTTTGACTTTTCGGCTCAAGACCATATTCAATAAATTTTTGCGAGATGTACTGCGCCGAATTTTCAAGCGATTCGGGATAACTGAAACTACGCGCCGGGCTCATGGAAGAAAGATATTGAACGGTCTGTTTTAAATTATCAATACTGATATCAGGATCAGGATGCGCGAAATGCGTGTTTTTGCCTCCGCATGAAAGCAAAGTGGCAAGGATTAAGACAGGTAAGATAATTAGTTTAACGATTATTTCCATGATTTCTCTCCGGGAATCAACGGCAACATTTGAATACAAAGGATACTTTTGCCTTATTTGCAAGATAACTTAAATCGAAGCAGTATAATTTAGCGTATTATCAATATTCATAGTTTGGAATCGGCTCCGGATCAGGGACTTCGCCGGATGCCATACGAACACCCAATTCAAAGGCACGCTTACAATCCTGTGGGAAAACTTTGGCATGACGCTCGTATTTTGCCTCTTTGTCAAACATTTCCGCTTCATACTTGTCATAGTCGCTGTATTGGAGAGTATCTAGGGATAATAGCAACTCACACGCTCCGAAATGTATCCCAAGCATAATTTTAGTCGTAGCAAAAACCTGGCTAAATCCCGTTTGTTCGAGCATTTCTTCCGTTACACCCATTGTATAAATTATAGCAGTATTTATGCGTCTTGGAAAAAGAGATCGCATATCTTTTGTGTATTTCAGGTAAGGAAAGCAAAGTCGTTCTAAAAAAGCCCGAGTGGCGGAAGATTCGGTGCCATAATAAACAGGAGTGCCTATAATCAGAGCATCGGCGTCTTTGACACGATCCAGCACGGCGGTCAGATCATCCTGAACTGCGCAAACTCCGTCCTCCTTACGATCAAGTTTCTTACAGGAAAAACAGCTTATACAGCCGGAATAATTCAGGTCGTAAAGTTGAACCAGTTCAGTCTTAGCACCTGCAGATTTAGCGCCTTGAAGAGCGTTATTCAACAGGGTTATGGTATTCCATGTCTTTTTACGCGGACTTCCGTTAAATGCCATTACCTTCACAACAACCCCCTTTCTCTTTTTATATATTTAACTGTAAGATCGCCAGCAATAATGCCAATATAACTGCAGAACAGGTCAAGCAAGTCAAAAGTCCGGTTTGATATAAATATCTGGCTGACTTCTTCAATTGTAATCAGGCAAAAGACAATCAGGCTTCCGATAAGTATTGTTTTGCCAAAAACACGAAGACAGCGCGGATATAGAAAATAATTAACAAAAAATGCCAGCAACCCCAACAAAACGATATGTCCTGCCTTATCACCACCGGGAAACATATATATTTTGCGAATGAAAAGAGGCAGCAAACCTTTGTCGGCTGAATATATTACATAAGCCAAAAATATGACAAAAAGAATCCCAAGTACTCTTAAGATTTTCTTTGCGCTTATATTCATAAAATTATTTTAGAATAAATAGTTTCTTGATAAACCAGCCAATACCTTTTGCCAGATAACCAAGTGGTCCTAAAATAGTTTTTTGTTCCAAATAAAGGTCAATAGAAGCAAAATCAATTTTACCCTTTAATTTTTTAAGACGGCCTTCCATGGAATCTATGTCACTTTGAATGCGGGTTAATTCTCTTTCTATCGCAAGGATATCTTTTACATCTTTAGCTTTATCAAGAAGATCTTTTAAACGGTTTCTTAAAGCAATTGCATTTTTAAGACGTGCCTCGGTATCGATGTATTGCTCCGTGACATCTTCTGAAGAAATATTACGGCGTTTTTCACTTCCCAGTTTTGCTATCTTATCAACAATAGAAGTAATGTTTTTTGACGGAACACGTAATTTTAAATGACCACTTTCTTCTCCACTAATGCTTTTGTTTTCAATATATCCCCCACTACCCTTAATAATTGAGGTGATTTCATTTATAGAATCACTAATATTGTTAACTTCAAGTGTAAGTGAGGCCGTCCAGATAATCATACGATCCGCTTCAGGCCTATTTTCTGTTGTGTCTTCAGCAAACATAGAGGAAGAGCGCAAAGGTCGAGCCTGTGTTGCACAACCCGCAAACAGAAAAATAAGAACAAGAGAACTAATTATGATACTGAGTTTTGTACGGGACACTTTCATTTTACCTCCTTGGAAGATAACGAAAAACTAACAAGCAAGGGGTACCTGCAAACATAAGGTTATTAAGAAAAAATATGCCGACAACCTATACAGATTGATTCGGCGAGATAGTAGCTTGTCACGTTGAGTGCCAAGTTAGAAATCACTATAGATCATTATTTGTTATCAGCCATTTTCTTTTAAAAGAGTTTAATTCTTTAACACCAAATAAATTATGATACAAGGTGCTCATTGAAAACCATAAAATGAAAGAGGCTAAAAGAACAGGTCCATAATTTATCTTAAAAACAGTTAATATTAACCAGATTAATAAATTAGCAATTACAGCATAGTATAATGTTCGCAGGCATTTACCAAATGTTACATTAACTTTTAAAAGTCCTTTTCTTTCATGCAGGCCACGTGAAAAAATACTAGGTAGAAGAACAATAAAAAAATAACCCGCAAACAGATCCCAATTTGAACTATCTCCTAACCAATCAAAGACCAAGATCAACATGGGTGCTGATAAGGCAGTTATAAATGATATAATTATAAAAATGACCTTTATAGTATTGGACATACAACCCTCACCATCACTGGAGAACAGGGAATGATGACTTCGATAAAGCCACGTTAACACCGAACCCCGATACGGCTGAAGCGGTCCGCCCCTGCGAATCCAGTACATGGTGTTGTTATTTCCATTTATTCATGTGAATACGTAGTAAATCAAATATATAGCGCATAGTGAATCAAAAAACGCATAAGTGTAAACTACCAGCCAATAAAGACTTGGATTATCGGCTTTTCGCACGACACACGGCATGCCACTAAACATGGTTTCATTTGCTAGTAGCGAAGAAATAATTTTGAAGGTTAGAAGCGGCAAGAATACGATACTCAAAATGAGGAACACAGGAAAATTTGAGTCATCCCTTGCCAACCACCATGTGCAAATTACACCGACTAACGTGATAGCTGTAAAGAAATAGTCCAGAGCGTTAATTTTTTTATTTATACTTCCCATCTTTTATAAATGCTCAAACATAACGTAGAATTAACCTGGCAGCAAGGGCTTGATAAATTGATGTTGCATCAGATGCTGGCACTTGCTGCCAGATTGAATGACTTCTTGGGCATTATCAACCGTTACCACATTTCAAAACGAAACCGCGCCCCTTGTTTTTTTCCAATCTCCAAACATTTACAATATTCTTCCAATTCCTCTAATATAAAATCAAATCCATCTATTCTTGTCGAATAATCCGGATCATTTTTTTTAAGATTTTGTATGTAATTTAATATAGAGGAGATTGTATTTATTCCATCTGAAATATCAAAAAATTCCTCATTATCGACATAATCTTCAACTCCATCAATTAATTTCTCAAATTGCTCTCCAAAGTTGGTTCCTATCCCCCCAGATTGAGTATCTTCTGAAAAGAAAACGTTAGCAGCTTTTTCAAGTTTATTTTTGTAGTCATCAGAAATATCAGGATTTAGACCAAAGTTGGATAAAGGAGTCACACCCATTTTTTTTGCGATGTCGTCAATCTCAGGAAGCACTTTCGCAATTAATTTACCATCTGAATCTATTGATGCATCAGATAAATATGGTTCAAACAATATAAAAAGACCGACTCCCATAAGCCCCCCTTTTGAATTTGATGTAATCGTAACAACATACTAATCACTGGGCGATACTTTTTGCATTTCAGTGCATTAGATTGTTATAGATCCCGATTCTATCTTTAAATATTATCTTCATGGCCGTTCGCATTTGCCGTTTTTAATAGGTTCCATACGCCATGCGCCTTTATCTCTCCAGATATAAACCATATTACTGCCGATTTTTTTAAAGTCGAGGTTCCAGGATGTTACTACTTTATCTCCAAAGTGGACTTTGACCCTATATACTTTTTTCAGATCAAGGTCTTCAGCAACCAGTCTGCAAGTTTGGCTGGTTTGTTCAAAATGAAAAGGGCCATAATCTCCTATAGTGAGATATGGCCTATTTGAAGGTGCATACATTATAATGCTTAAAAAAGGCCCCAAACAAACCGAGCCTTTATCTTCTGCAAGAGCAAATGGAGGAAAGGCTATAAGCCATATAATAATGAATCTAATAAATACTTTCATTTTTCTACCTCAACGCTGTAACAAGTGTGCCGGGATGAAGCTTGCATAATCCAGGGTGGCTGTTACACTTAATCCACCAGTAAATGAATAAGATTTATCATTATTTAAATATTAAGGGCCTCCAGCACTTATTGCTAAAATTGCCACTGATAAATACCCTGTGAGAAAAGGGGTCAGAATCGTATCACAAGTCCTGCGCCGATACCAAACTCGGTATGATAACTGGCCATTATCGAGAAACGCTTATCGATTAGGAAAATTGCGCCTGCTTGACATTCCCATTTGGTTGCAGTGTCATATTCGATCTCGCCAAAGGCGCTCAAACGCGATGTTAACGGCAACTCCTTTGATAGTGATAAACGTAATTCACCCTCTGTGTCAACCCATCCGGTTGTTTGAATGAGAAGAGGCAGCAAGTAACGGCCACCAAAAATTCCCCGGTCGCCAAGTTCCTCGTTTGTGATCTCTGCTCCTGCAAAAACGCTGGCATACCGGTTGAACGAATAATCCCATGTTAGATCAATTTCGTAATCAGTATCTTCGACGTCCTGCCACCCTGCCTGCCAGTCAGCGGTAAGAATATTGCGGGTGTTCGACAGGACGAGTGACCCTTCGGTCATATGGCTCATGGCAGTAGCTTCGCCCCAGAAATATATGGGATCTTCAAGAAGCTTATGCCGAATAGATGATACCTCTGCATCGGGTTTAAAACTTTCGTAGTGGAGAATGCGCGCCATTCCGCTGTGCATGTGATAGAGCAGGTGACAGTGAAAAAACCAGTCGCCCGCATCATTGGCATCGAATTCGATAACGCTGGTAGACATAGGCGCAACGTTGACCGTATGTTTTAATGGGGAGTAATCACCCTGGCCGTTGATAACGCGAAAAAAATGGCCGTGGAGATGTATAGGGTGATGCATCATTGTACGGTTAATCATAACAAAGCGCGCCACTTGGCCCTTTCGGATGGTAACCTTGTCCTGTTCATGCAGGGCCTTGTTATTGAAGTACCAGACATATCGGTCCATGTCTCCATCAAGTGTGAGGCGAATAACTTGACGCGACTGTTCAGGAGGAAACACCGTCGGCTCAAGAGCCCTAAGCTTTTCATAAATAGGCCATGGACGGCGCGGGTCCTTACCATCCACTACGGTTTCCACAGCGCCCATTTGGTGGCCATCGTGCATATTCTCAGGAGATTTCCGCCCTGTGCCTTCATCCTGATCCTTGGTCCCATGATCTGTCGATTGGTGAGCCATTGGCATCGGCATAAGATCAGGGTCGTGGGCCATCTCGTCTACCGGCATACTTATGTTGTGCCCGGTTTGGTTTTTGTGTGACATCGGCATGCCCATTGGCATCTTGCCATGATTCATAGCGACACCGCTATGCCCCTGCATGTTCATTCCCGGCCGGTCAAACTTCCCGGCTTCCACATCGCCTGTTGTCATTCCCATGCTACCCTCAGGTGTGAGTGCGAACAGACTCCTTAATGTAACTTCACCCATTGCAGCGTAAAGATCCGGCTTTGGGATGTCAGGCGCGGCATTCGGCTCACCCTCTCCAATCCAAACCGAGGCATGCCCCGATCCGTCGTGTGCCGTAGCGCGCAGTTCATAACTACCGTTTTGTGGAACGCGAATGAGAACATCGTATGTTTCAGCAACACCGATAAGAAATCTTTGCTCTTCAAATGGTCTAACATCAATCCCGTCAGCTGCGATAATCTTCATTGGACCACCGGCGAACTCTAAAAGAAAATACGTCGTTGCAGAACCGTTAATAATTCTTAATCGAAGAGTCTCGCCAGGACTTGCGTGTATTTTATATGACGACTTTCCGTTTGCAAGGAATCTGTCATAGGCCACGTCGGATATATCCATTGCCGGCATTCGACTTAACTCGCGTTGAAAAAATGAACCAACTTTGCCAGCTCTGTATGCGCCCAGCACGCTCTGTGCACTGTTCTTCTTTACCGCATACCATTCACTGCCACGCTTGAGTTTGCGCATTATCTCATGCGGGTTCTCATCACTCCAGTCAGAGAGAAGAACTACCTCATCGCGGACTTCTTCATAGATCCTATTTTCAGTCTCGATTGCAATTGATCCATAAATTCCCTGCTGTTCCTGTAATCCACTGTGCGAATGATACCAATACGTCCCTGCATGTCTGATCATAAAACGATATGTAAACGTTGATCCCGGAGCAATGGGTGGATAGGTCAAATACGGAACACCGTCCTGGCCATTCGGCAAAAGAATTCCGTGCCAATGAATCGAGGTGTTGACATTCATAGCGTTGTGGACATGAATGACGGCTGAATCTCCTACATGGAATCGTAGCGTCGGCCCTGGGATGTTACCGTTAATAGTCATCGCAGGACGTTCTTTTCCTGTAAAACTGACCGTCTCTTGAGCAATTGTGAGTTTATATTCCACTGTATCGGCACGCAGAGTATTCTCACCCAAGATAAAGAGAGAAAGCAGGAATATTAATGTGGCTAAAATTTTTGGACTGCGCGAACGATTTAAGATAGCTGTGAATAGCAACGACAATACGCCGGCTGTTGCAGCTACAACAAAAAACATCCACTTTTTATCTACCGTATCCATACTTTCATTTTTTTACCTTAAAATTATAAAATAATACCAGCTTGAGGTGTAATTATATCTTTTACACTAAGCAAGGAACTCACATTCTTTAAATCACCAGGAGAAAGCTTAAAATCAAAAACATTAAGATCTTCTGCCATGTGTTGATCGGAAGTTGTGCCGGTAAGAGGAACAATGCCGGATTGATTGAGATATCTAAAGAAAATTTGTGCATCGGTTTTATTATGCTTTCTGGCAAGGGTCTGAACAATATTATCGAATAAAATATAACGGTTTGCGGTTAGAGTCCAGAAACTCTGGTAAATAACTCCATTATCGGAACACCAGGAACGCAATTCAGGATCATATCCAGTATCTTTATAAAAACGATTTTGCAGTACTGCAGGTTTTATGTTGGCATCTGCATAAAGTTTTTTCACCATATATATATAATAAAAATTGCTGATTCCGATCTGACGCGCTCTACCGGATTGTTGAATTGACTCCATTGCTTCCCATACTTTCATTAAGAGCGGATATGGTTCTATCATTGTATGAAGCAGTAAAGTATCAACATATTCAGTTTGCAGTTTTTTCATTGATGTTTCAAAAGACTGTAAAACCTGCACTTCCACAGTAGCGTTCTTATCATATGGCACTTGTTCCGGATCATGGCCCGGAAGCGGAGTAAACTTGGTTTGTAAATACAATTCTTCACGCTCGATACCATAATCTTTTTTCAGTCTTAAAAGTGCTGCACCTATGCCGGCTTCATCATAATGTTTAGGCTGGCCAGCAGTGTCAATTCCTCTGAATCCAGCCTGAACAGCTTTTACAACAAGATCTGCCGTGCGCTCCTTTTTCCAGGCAGTTCCATAAATAATCCACGGCATTTTCACGCCTGCAGAAGTTGTTAACCATTTTTGATCTTTCATTGTTCATATTTCCTTTTATTAATCACTTACCATTAAAAAACTACATATGCAGAAGACATTATTCACTATTCATAAGTCATGCCAGCCTATCCATGAGCTTAGGAACCTAATTTACCATATCTTTGCCTATCCGTAAAATACAGTACAATAATACGGTTATCATTTTTAACAGGAAAGTAAAGCTCATATGTCCCATCGGATGCGCTGAAACTATATGACAATACATTACCTTCAAAGACTTTCTTTAAATATTCTCTCTCATCTTTAGAACAGGGGAAGATATAATCGGCTTTTACGGGCTCTTCCGTTTTAGGATAATAATAACTTCCAAAAAGCAGGAAAACTTTTTTCTGATCAATTTGGTCCTGGATTATCATGGATACTGAAGGAAAACTTTCATCTTCCTTGGATAATATTTTTAATGAGCTGCTTGTCTTTTTGATATATTCCGGGTCAAATTTATACTGCCCAAACTGATCAATAATGTTTTTGTTGTTATTTAGCATATATTTTGCCGAATCAACCAGAAAGTTCTCTTTTCTTTCTGATGTTTTAATATCACCGTAATACAGCAATGCAAATATTATGGGAAATGATAAAAGAAAAGATAATAGAATAACGGACTTTTTCTTTTTTATAATTCTTGATGAAAGCTCGGGTTTGTTTCCAATAGAATCGGATATCTTGGTTAGATTAAACATGATATTTACAACAACTGAGCCTACCAACAAGGCAAGTATTCCGATAACACTTAAATAAAAAGATTCCGTGATATTTGCTTTGAATACTTTAAAACCAAAAACCGTGTTAGCACAAAAAATAAAAACCCAATATATCAACAAAATAATTGAAAGCAGTGAAATACGGTTTGTAAGCTTTATGATATTATCCGTATTCATTACATCCCCTTTCCGTTAATCACACGACTATTCACGATAAATACTTTAGCTGTTAATTTGAAAGTATTGCGACACTGATTGCAACCAATACAGTTTATAAGAGGTTATTATTTATAAATTTCTATTGTATTAAGTACTTCGCCAGGAATTGGATTTTGAATTTTCTTCCCATACCATTTCTGGTTTATAAGAAATTCATGAATTCTTTCATTGTTTGTTTTTTCCCCATTATATTCGATAAAAATATCACGCAAATCCTCATAGTCTTCTTTCGTGAAGCTATCATAAGAAAGTCTGGATATAAGTCGTTCTAAATCATCCTTTGTTTTTGGGAAGAAAAGTATATAATATGAAAAAATTAAATCCTTTTCAGGTTTATAATTATTGAATAACAATGTAATATATCCTTTATCATCTTTCTCCCATACGTCTGGTTCAGTATCTCGGAACACTAAAGGTTCCCAAACAGAATATCTTTTTAAGATCTTTTCTTTATTTTTACTACTTATCCCCTCCGCAAAAGGGCGATTGAAGATATATTTTTCAAAGCCCTTTAGATAAACACGAAAAGAAGCTTTCTCAATAGGACCATACCAACTTTTGCCTGTTTCAGTAACATAACCAAACCATTCCAAAGCGCAGTATTCAAGTTTATTATACCATTTTTTGCTATACTTTGATTCTTTACGGTTGTTTGCTGTAGTAGCTAATGTAAATGATATCGGCATCGAATATGACACCAACAACTCTTTTTCCTCATTTGGGAGAAATTCCATATCCCAGAGAAATATTTTATTCAACTTTTTCTCTTTATCAAATGGTGAGTAACTAACATTATATATTTTACCTTCTTCTTGAGCAATGAATTGATATTCTGATAAAAGTATACTTGTTTTATTGTTCTCTCCATAGAACTGTGTGCTGAGTGGAAATCCAGCCTTGATGCTTACATTTTTATTATTACGGTTTTTTAATATAAATTTACATTTATATTCAACTCTATCCATTCCGGCAATGCCGCCATCAAATAAAAATTTTCCCCTTCCCGGTATAATTGTAATATCTTCACTCACCATTTGAATATCATTAGACTCAATCAGCTCTATTGTTTGACCATAGCCAGTGAATACTCCTACATTTGCGTAAGCAAGATTGAAAATAAACATATTAAAAAACACAATTATAAATAATGGTAATCTTTTCATGGATTTACACCTTTAGAGTCAAGTGTCCGTTCTTAAAAAAACCCCCCGAGCTTCAATTATCTGAAGATTCGATCTGTCTATTTCGCTTATCACGAACATAAATGACCTTTGAGGCAGTGCTACCTATTTGCCTTTCATCCATATCAAAAAGCTTAGTTGCGGAAACCAGCTCACCAAGCTTTCCATATCCGTAATTACGCGGGTCAAATTCAGGTGATTGTTTTGCAATATTACTACCAACATGTGCAAGATGAGCCCATCCGCTTTCATCAGAGGATGCTTCTACTGCATTACGTAACAAGCTTACCAGTTTTGTATCTTTTCTTAAATCATTGCTGGATTTTTTGGCAATCGCTTCACTTTCACCGGTCTTTGCACGAAGTACTTCTGTGTAAATGAATTTGTCACAGGCTGAAACAAAAGCGGAAGGTGTTTTTTGCTCTCCAAAACCATATACTATTAATCCCGCTTCTCTTATTCTTGATGCCAGCTTGGTAAAATCACTATCACTCGATACTATACAAAATCCGTTAAAGTTTCCGGTGTATAATAAGTCCATTGCATCAATAATCATTGCGCTGTCAGTTGCGTTTTTTCCTTTTGTGTACGCGAATTGCTGCATTGGTTGTATCGAATATTGCAACAGAACCTCTTTCCAACCTTTTAAGCCGGGCCCTGTCCAATCACCATAGATTCTCTTGACACTGGCTACGCCGTAATTCGCTATTTCTGCCAGTAAACCATCCACAATGCTTGGTTGAGCATTTTCCGCATCTATTAAAACTGCTAACTTGTCTGTTTTTTCCATAGCTTTATATTTCCAACTACTTTCAAAAGTTTTACTGTTTAGATAATCTCAACATTAAAGCAAATATGCTTAAGCTTCGCTGTATCAAGAAAATAAGTATGATTTCATAGTTTCGCTATAGGTCAGGCTTAGGCGATATCTGGCTTGATAAATCATTCACCAATATTCTTATCGCAGTTTCTGCGGCTTTGTTAATTAAGGTTTCTTCGGCTGCAATAACTCCTGTTTTGGCACCCAAAGCCATTTTTTCTTGCTGTCCTTCCATACCGGTTGCTTTTGCTGAGGCCATGATTTCGCCGGTTTCTACATTAATGATACGTCCCTGCAAGCTAATCTCAAATCCACGGGTTTCTTGCCACATAATACCCATGCTGTCGCGTGACATGGTCGGCTTAATTGAAATCAAATTTCCCACCAAAATCATTTCGGCTCCCAGTTGCTTGCCGATCCGGTTTGCTGCTTTTTCATCTATGATACCCGTTTGGCTCAATTGTATTTCTTTTAGAACGGCATCAATGCGGCTACGTTCAATAGCCCGGAATCTTTTACTTTCAAGAAGCTCATCGAGGGTCAGGTCAACCAGTTTATTGCTCAGGTTTTTATACTGTTCCTGCTCAGCCTTGTATTTAAAAGGGATAACCGCGACTATATGTCTTTGCCCAAACTCAAATGAAGTCAAAGGCTTCAGGTCAACTTTCGTGCTCTGTGTAGAAGCACAGGCACACATGAATAAGGCCATTATCCCGACAATAATAAAACGGTACAAGATTGTTTTACAGATTTTCAAAGCGAACCTCCCTCTCATCCTGACAAATAGTTAAAGATTGACAATACTGATAGATTAACAGGAATTTCTACAGTTCCGATTTTCTCCTCATACAAAGGGATTTCCAAAAAGATTAAAGAATTATTACAATTCTTCCGAATAATCAGCAATCATCTAAAATAATTTGGAATATATATAACCTATTGACAAACTTTTTGCAAGAATAAGGTCTCCCATACAAGCCCATATAAAATTACTGCCCGTAGCTATGAAGTCCGGGAAGATAATTTACGCCGAAATATGTAAAAAGTACTGCCGTAAACCCTATTATTGAAAGATATGCCAGCCGTTTTCCGCGCCATCCCCTCATAAATCTTGCATGAAGAAGTGTAGCATAAATAAACCACGTAATAAGCGACCATGTTTCCTTTGGATCCCATCCCCAATATCTGCCCCATGCCGAATTAGCCCACACAGCACCGGTTATTATCCCTGTAGTAAGGAAGAGAAAACCAAACATTATCATCTGGTGCGAAAGCTCATCTATTAAATACAAGTCAGGAAAGAACTTTAATAAAGGGGCTCCATGGCTTGAGTCTTTTTGCTTAAGGAGAAACATAATACCAAGACCAAAGGCTATAGCAAAGGCTGCATAGCCTATAAAACAGGCAACAACATGCGCAATCAGCCAATTGCTTTTTAATGCAGGCAAAAGCGGTTGAATCCTCTCGCTTATATTTGGAGAAAGAGAAGCATAGGCCATGGCAAAAAAAGCAAGGGGAATCGTGAAAGCTCCAATCGAGCGGTTTTCATAAGTTTTTTCAACAACAAGATATATTACTGCAATAACAAAAGAAAAGAAAATTAAAGATTCATATAAATTTGAAAGAGGGGCATGGCCTATTCCAAACTGGTATGATTCAAGCCATCTCAATAATATTCCGCATACATTTCCTAAAATACCGGCAAGAGCAGTCCAGGTTCCCATTCTTCCCAAGAAAGGTTTTTTAAAAACTACAGAAGAAACATAAAAAAATGCTGCAAATCCATACACAAAGGTAGTTACTGACAACAATATTGAACTGTTCATTATATTCATCCTATACTTTTTTTGACAGCAGCTTTGCTATCTTTTTTGTACTGGCTTCCATTCCTATTATATTTTTATTTGAATTTCCGGCAATGATAACAATGCTTTTTCCATGCTTTTCAACAACCTCGACACAAAATCTGATATGAGACACAAAAAAAGTAATAAAGCATCCTATAATCATCAATATAAATCCGCTGTAAACAACCCGAACTCCGGGATCTCTTGTTACCTGAAGCCCTGTATAGTAACGCTTTTCGGTATTTTCCGCAGATATAACAATCTCACCACCTCGCATTTTGTCAAAACCGGGATAATTTATTGGAAGTATTATATCAGCAGGTTCTCCTTTTAATGGAGTCAATGTTCCCACAAAAGCTTCTCCAAGATTATGTCCTCTGAAATTATATGAGCGGAAATACTTATTCAAAACAAACTTAGCAGATATTCCCGGAAGATCGATTTCTTCTTCTACAGATATTTTTTTTCTATACACTGTTCCGGTTTTACGATCAGTAAAGCTAAGCGATATATCTTCAGGCGCCTGCATTCCGTAATTTGACTGAAAAACATTAATTCCTTTGTAGCGGAGAGGATCATTAACAATTATATCTTTTTTTAAAACAGGTTTGCCGTTTTCAAGAATAGTAAGTGCTGAACGATATTCTTTAGGCATGCCCGACTTATAAAAAGTTACATTAAAATCATCACACCTTATTTCAAAACCAAGGGGTTGCTTGTCACCCGTATTTCTCAATATTACATTTTTAACACTTTTTCCCTCAGGGATAGTAACGGAACCATCAAATCCAAAATAGGAACCAATTAATCCGCCAATAAGCAACAAAATAACGCTAAAATGAACCGCGTAAACTCCAAGCCGACTCCAGCGACCTTTTTCTGCATAAATAACAAATCCATTCTCTTTATCTTCTATTCTTGTGTATTTAAATAACCTCGATAATGCTGTTGTAAATTTAGCCTTAAGCTCTGCCGGAGTATGAGCAACATTAAATTCTTCCTTGTAAGAACTTTTTAATTTGGCAATATCAAAGGTAGGTGTTTTTTTAAAAATTACTTTCCATGTTGAAGAAAGGCGGTCAATTGAACATACAATAATATTTGCCGTCAGAATAAAGACTAATAGCTGAAACCACCACGAATGATACATATCAAAGATATCTAGAGCAGAAAATACTTTGCAAATAAATTCTCCGTACTTTAAAAAATATGCCGCGGAACTTTCATTTTGTGGTATCAGCGTTCCTATAATGCAGGTAATTGCAAGAATGATAAGTAAAGTTATGGTAAGTTTTATCGAAGCAAAATATTTCCACACCTTGTTTATTGGGTCATTGGAAGCTTTATTTTTTTTCATCAGAAAAAGATCCTTTGGCAGGTTTTGCAATAATTGAAGCAGCTCTGGAATTAACAAGATATTTTTTTGCAAGCATAGAAACTTCATCAGCAGTTATTTTTTCGTAATCTTTTTCTAAATTCCTGGCCCACTCTATTTGCTGCGGATATTTTTGAGACTCTGTTAATACTCTGAGCCAGTAACCATTATTTCTCAAAATATCCTTTATTCTGGTTAATATCGGATCAAGTGCCCTTTTCATATTTTCTTTGCTGACCCCGTTTTTTGCAATATCGGATGCTATTTTTTTAATTTTATTTTCCACAGCTACTGACTCTTGAGGATTCACATCTGCTCTTGATAATAAGATGCCATATCCGGGATATACCCTGCTTGGGTCATTATATACGAAATAAGAGTAAGATGCGCCCATATCCTCCCTGACCTCCTGGCGTATTTTTTCCGAAAAAACTTCCGCAAGAACATTTAAACGTCGTGTAGTATCAATATCCCATATGTCTTTAGTTGGATATGCTACATATACAGCACCTTTTTTAATTTCTGTTTCAACATCTATATTAATGGATTTATCTGAAGGAAAATTTATATTAACGGATCTTTTTTGCGCTAAGCCGGATGTTCTTTCAGGCATACTGCCAAAGTACAGGCAAGCAAGTTCTATAACCCGGTTCTCGTCAAAATCCCCCACTATTGAAATTTCTATAGGCTCATTTTTTAATTTTGGAACAATCCATGAAATAATATCATCCAGTGATATTATTTTAATTTTTTCAGGTACAGCAACACCAAAACGTGTATCGCCGCCTGCAAGAAAACGTTCGCCCAAAAGCGGCATTACACCATCTATTGAACCTGAAAGCTCCTTGTATTTCTGGTTTAATCTTTCCATTGACAGCAGGTATGATTCTTTCCTGAATCCCGGATCCATGAGCTTTGCATAAAAAAGCTGAAAAAGAAGTTCGATTTCATTTGATACCGTTTTCCCTCTTAAAAGAAAAGATCCATCCTTAACAGCAAATGAAATATTAGTGCTTTTCCCTGCAAGCGCTCTATCCAACTCATCCTTGTCCAGCTTACCAAGCCCACTCTCATTAACAACCTCTTGAGAAAAATGGGATATACCTTCCAAACCTTCAGGCTCTTGCGAACTTCCAAGTCCGAAAGAAATATTTGCCATAATTTCATTTGCTTCAAAATCGGTTTTTTTAAGATTAAGGCGCACTTTGTTTTCAAAATCTATTTGCACAATACCAAGATCAGGTATGTTTTTTCTTTGTTTAATATTACCCTTTGTTTTGGGCTGGGAAAGATAAGGAAAAAAAACCGGTTTGCTCTCAATATTTTTCGGTATCTCCACTAAAGTACTTTTTTCATATACTTTAGCTATCTGCGCTTTTGGATCAGTGTTACCGCCAATTTTAGTATTTCCGGTGACAATTACAAGTCTATGCTCCGGTTTCCATGTATTTTTAAACGAATCATACAAATCTTTTACAGAAATCGAATCCAAAACGCCGGCATAAAACTGCTCTTCCTGCAATGGAGATTGAAATACTCTATGATTGTTTGTATCCCTTATTATATCATTTGCAAGCATCCGGCTGTCCCGTGTAGAGGCCTGTTTAACAGCATTGGAAAACATCGCCATAAGATCTTTTTTTACCCTTTCAAACTCAGAATGTGTAAAACCGTTTTCAAGAGCGCCTCTTAATACCTGCTCAATAGCAGATAATGATTCTTCCCAGTTTTCAGGGCTGCACTCGGCTGAAATGCCGGCATATCGAATATGGTTAAGAAAAGTCCCGGAACTGATGGAAGCCGAAGTAAACGGGGCCTTGTTTTTTGTTACCATGGCATCAAGCCTGTTACGGACAATACGGTCTGCAACATTAGCTATAAATCGCTTTCTGCGAACTTTTGAAGTTTCCACCTCCTCTTCAACTTTGCTGACAATCTCAATACTTACCGTAGTATTACCCTCATCTTTTTCATAATGGTAAAAGGGTTTTATTCCTTTATGCTTAATATCCCCAAACAAAGGAGCGCTTTTTACCGGCGCCATTTCAGATAGCGTTGAAAATTTTTCTTTAATAAGTCCATCGGCTGTTTTGGGATCAAAATCTCCCACAATTATCAGAACAATATCTTCCGGTCTGTACCATGCCTGATAAAAATCTTTCAATTGTTTACCCGTAATATTTTCAATTGTTTCCTTCTCACCTATAGGTAACCTCTTTGAAATTAAGGCATCCGGAAATTTGAATTTCATGGTCGAAACAACAGTTCGGTATGATGAGGAATCTCTGGATCTTTTTTCTGCAAGTATAACCCGTCTTTCTCTATTTACTTCCGAATCAAGTATAAGAGCACCTTTAATAAAATCATCCGATATTAAAAGACCTTTATCAATACTCTCTTTTTTTCCGTCAGGCAGTAAAATTTCATAAACTGTTTCATTAAACCCCGTATGGGCATTAGCATCAGGACCGAAATCCATCCCCATGTCCTGAAAATATTTTATAAGTTCACCTGGCTTAAAATGCGTAGAACCACAAAAAAGTATGTGCTCAAGATAGTGTGCCAAACCTTCTTGCCCATCTTCTTCCTGCATAGACCCTGTCTGGACATTAATACATATATTCACTCTGTTCTTGGGCTCATGGTTCTGCATAAGCACATATCTGAATCCATTGGCAAGACGTCCGTAAATTGCAGCCGGATCAGGTTTAAGATCGCTTTGCTCATGCGGCCAAAGAGGGAGCAAATTACTGCTCTTGGCTAACACCGTATCAGCGCAAAATAAAAGTAAAAAACAGATAATAAGAGTCGATATTATAAAACGATGGTTTTTAATAAATAGTTTTATCATTATTTAATTCCAACTTTGGTATAGCTTTTTGTTAAAATAGGCGTTAACATCATGAACAATTTTACAAAAGATTGCATTATAAAATAATAATTACAAGTTGGCAATAAGTCAAAATTTAAGGCCTTTTTAATCCAAATACATTTTTTAACATGCACAAATATAAACCTGAATCTGCTGCTATAATAGAAAAACTGGAAAGAAAGATTCTTCACGGCCTTGCCCTCGAATGGGAAACAGCCCGGTATCTTATCGACTCAAAATACCGCAAGTTTTTAAATATACCTTCATTTTGCTTAAAAGATATGAAAAGCAGGCTGGGATACTGGTCAAGCGAAAAAAACGAGATTTGTATAAACCGCAATACGGCATTAACATGCAATTGGGATTATATAAAAAAAATCCTGCTTCACGAAATGGCTCACCAGGTGGCAGAACAAATATTTGGAGCAAAATCCGAAACACCTCATGGCCCTTTATTTAAAAAAGCATGTTATATCTTAAGAGCTGATTACAGAGCTACAGAAAACTGCGACAAAAATAGAAACGATAATGAATCAGATGATCCAACAATATTACTTCGCATAAAAAAGTTATTTGCTCTTGCCGAAAGCAGCAATCAAAACGAAGCTGAATCAGCCATGAAAAAAGCGCATGAGTTGGTTGCAAAATATAATGTTGATGTAATTACAAATAATATAAATCGTCAGTTCGAAAGCATATCAGTGGGTGCTCCGGCTCTCCGTCATCCGAAAGAAGATTATTATCTTGCAGGATTGCTAAGAGATTATTATTTCGTCTGGACCATATGGGTTCCTGCATTTATGATTGAAAAGGAAAAAATGGGGCGTATTCTTGAACTTTCCGGGACTTTGGAAAATATCGAGATAGCATCTTATGTCCATGATTTTATAAAACATCATATTGAAAGCAGATGGTCAGAATATAACAGTAAAAAATCTTTAAACCGCTATCGCAAAACAGACTTTGCTACAGGGATTATAAAAGGCTTTAGTTCAAAATTAAAGGGAGACATCAAAAGTAAACATAATGTATCTAATGCCCTGATAAAAACCGGCGATCCTATGCTTAACAAATATATAAAATACAAGTATCCGCATATTGCAAATATATCTTCTAAAAGCTCAAGTTGTGATGCAAAAGTTCTTCAGGATGGAATTAATATAGGTAAAAATCTTGTAATTTCAAAAGGAATAACAACAACAAGCTCGGGGAAAAAATTTCTTATCGAGTAAAGTTGTGATATCCACTACCCCCAAATTACAGAAAAGTATTTGGTAAAATTTCAAACACTCTCTGACCAGATAAAGCATACCGCTATCAGAAAAAAAGATATAAAATTATATTGTTAATATCTGCCGAACTTCTTGGACGCCGCTATGGTGGCATCAAGATGCTTTGGAGTAGTATAGTAGTCTACAGCCCCGACAGAAAGGGTACACCTGTTGGTACGGGATGTTTTTGCACAATCGCTGCGGGCTTTAACTTCTTCTTCAATAGCTGAAATCGGACCGCTTACAAGTGTTTTATCAGATGGCGCACTGGACGCGTAAAGATCATGTTCCTGACAAAATTCATATAATTTCTTAAAGCTTTTGATATCACCTGTAACCATAATTCCATCAAAACTGCCTGGACCGGCTACATTTTTCTCCCATACAGTAGGCAGCCATTCGACACATCCTTCCATTGCCCATGCATATACAATCGGATTTTCAGCTGGAATTGCATTTTTAATGGCCTTGCCGATTTTACAATATTCATCGGCAATCCATAAATTATCCGGTATGTGGGGAACAAAACCCATACTGCCGCACTGGTAGCTGTAATCAACATTACCAAGAAGTGTAACGGCCTTGCCAAGCTTTATTTGCCACTGCGTAGCCAAAGCTATAGTCTTTTTGACAAGATCGGGATTTTTGCGTAAAGCTTTCATCATCTGATTGTAGCCCAATAAATGATTAGCAGTAAAACCGTCCGGACCGTGACAATGGGAGCCCTCAATGGGCATAAGTCCGCTTAAACCGTATTTGTCGAATATTTTTCTCGATTCTCTAAGCCACCACAAATATTGAGGGTACATGCCGTGTTTGTCCGGATCGGGTATTTCCAAACCAATAAGATCTTCCTCGGTTTTTATCGGCATTTCTCCGATATGCACCGGATTGCCGTATTCTATAAGTTTTGCATCGCAGCCGTACAGGTTTTCACCATAGGAAAGTGGGCCTAAGAAAAGATTATCCGGCTTATATCTTGCTGTAGTTGCTAAATGGGATTTAACTAATAATTTGGGTAATTGATAAGCATCGATTGGTTTTAATGCATCAGCAAAGCCATCAAGTGTTCTCACTGCAAACGAGACATGGTATTCCATCTCAACCATAAGACGGTCCCTTTCCTTGCCTGCAAAAGTAGCCTTGTAACGCTCCATAGGAGTCATCTCTTCTTCAAGGCAGTTCTTGTGAATTTGTTCACAGTATCTTTCAATCTCCCTTTCTTCTTCAAGGCTCCACTGTATATCGCCCAATTCATCAAGGGTCTTACCGTAATACGGCCCGGCATCTTCCATTTTACCAAGCTTAATCATATCGTTATTTCCCTCCATTGTAATATTGTTTTTCTATTGTTTTACTGTTAAGCAATAAACACTTACAGTTTTATCTTTTAATAATAGAGTCACTTTCAAAACGTTTCAGTTTGGTCAAGCTCAAGGCGGGAGAAAATTTCAACCACAGGAATACATTAAGTATTTCGAGGATAGCGCTAATGCTTCACTTCGTGCGAAATTTGAGCCCAACGCTTAAGATCGGCCAAAATGGGGCGTTTTGAAACTGACTCAATATAATATCCGCCATCTCAGCTTTACAAGGCCTAAATATGTCCTCTGATAATTATAAATGTTACAAGACACTTGGTCAGCTTATCAAAGACTACCGGCAATGGCGAAAGCAAAGCCAGGATGAATTTGCTGAATTGACAGAAGTCAGCGTAAGACAATTGCGAAGATGGGAAGCTGACCTCTCACACGCTTCCATAGAAAATCTTCAGGATATTGCCAATATTACTAAAATACCCATGGAAGTTTGCATTTCGCTTAATGCTGATAATCCGTTATGGTATTCGCTGAAAAAAAAGAGATTCGCCTACACATTAATTGAAGCGGATCTTATAAGAGTAAAGGATTTACTCAAAAGCTACAAACAGCCGGGTAGAAAAATTACGGCAGAAAACGATAAATGTCTAACTGATAAGTATATAGATGTAGTGCTTTCTTATCATAATGATACCTACGGAACCAAGAAACCTTTGAATAAAGATGTTTTGGCAAAAGCTATAAAAATGTTGCCTGATTTAAACCGCATTACATTTGATCACTGGGGTCTTATGGTAGGTTATGTTATATGTTTGCCCATCAGAATAGATATATTTCAAAAGCTTATAAAGCAAAAAACGCTCGAAGATTATCTTACAGCAGATAAAATCAGCAATATCTTAACTATGAATAAAGGAGTTTTTTTCCATTATTCCATGTTTGCAACAAATTTAGGTGTAGCATATCCTATGATGGTTAACAATTTGAAATATCTTGCAACAATAAATCAAAAAGAAAGATATCTTGCAGCTTTCCATACATCCATATCAAAAGGAAAAGAGTTTTACACTGATCTGGGTTTAAAAACAGCATGGAATGCCCATGAATTCGGGGATGTAATTTCTGATGATGTTCCGGAAATTCTTGAAATTGAGTTGGATAATCTGATTAACCGGTTTGAGAGTTATTCTCTTCCCCAACCCGTTGACACTCCTCAACCCGTTGACGATATGAGCCCGGATACAAAAGAGAGTGAAATCGATATAAAGGAAATAACCTGCCCAAATCCTGATTGTGTAAGAAACAATAAAAAAAAAGAAGGCAATATAGTCTGCAACGGAACTTACAGAACAAAACAGGGGGTCTTACGCCGCAGGTTTATATGTAAAACATGCAACAGATCATTTTGCACTAAAGCAGGAAGTATTTTTTACGGCCTTAAATCTTCCGAAGAAAAAATTATTGCTGTCCTCAATCTTCTGATTAAGGGAATGTCTCTTACAGCTACGGCAAATGTCATGAAAGTAAAGTTTGATACTGTCCGGCGCTGGCTTACAATTGCTGCCGGACAGAGAGGAAAAATTGATGCTATGCTTATTGAAAAACTGAGTGTATCTCAGTCTGACTTAGATACTTTATGGGCTTACATTGGTGAGAATTCCCTTCGCAAAAGAGCGATTCATTTAAAAAAAAGTTGTAAATCTCATAACCAAAACTGATACCAATATAAGGAGATAATTTACTTATCAAGTTCTTGCCTGATTGCTAATCCGATTTTTTCCAAAAGATAGGGTTTTCTTACATAGGCTCCTGCACCCAGTTTAATAGCCCTGGCTACACGATCCGTCTCGGAAAAACCGCTAACTATAACAGCCTTTTGTTTTGGGTGCATTTCAATAATTTGCTTGTAAGTATCAAGCCCGTCAATGCCGGGGGACATAATCATATCTAAAACAATTAAATCCACCTTATTGCTTTTCAAATATTCTATTGCTTCTTCACCACTTGAAGCCACCACCACTTTGTAGTTAATTTCACTAAGCATAAGAGTGGCAATCTCCCGCTGTTCATCAACATCATCAACAACCAAAAGTGATTCCCCCTTACCCATATATTCAGGCTCCGGCGACAGAATTTTACCTTCGGATATATCTTCTCTTGTTACAGGAAAATACAAAGTAAAAGTAGTTCCTGTTTTCTCTTTACTATAAACATTTATATAGCCGTTATGATCCTTTACCGTACCCCAAACCACAGCCAATCCAAGCCCGGTTCCACTTCTTCCCATCACCTTTTTTGTATAAAAAGGTTCGAATATCAGCTTTAAATCCGAAGCGGATATGCCTTCACCTGTATCAGCAACGGAAAGAACGGCGTATTCCCCATCACTTATATGATCATATCCCTCAACTGGCCTGTCCAGGTATTGATTATCAGTAGTAATTGTTAATATTCCCCCTTCAGACATGGCTTCAGCGGCATTTGAAACAAGGTTCATTATCATCTTATCCAGATGTACCGGAGAACCCATGATATTGAGCAGGTCTGATTTAAGGTTTACCTTAACCTCAACATCAGGGTAATAAGAACATAGCTTATTATATTCCGGGGTAACCAGATATTTTCTGATTATGGAATTCAGATTGACAATATTTTCCGTATAAACGTTTCTTCTTGCCATGGTCAAAAGATCCTGAACAATAGCCGCCGCTTTTTCTCCGCTGTTCATTATATTTGTAACATAGCGGCTTATGGGACTGGATTCATCAGTTTTCCTGAGAAGCAGTTCCGAATAACCTATAAGACTGCCTAAAACATTATTCAGATCATGCGCAACACCACCTGCCAGTTCTCCCAGGGCATTCATCTTATCAAATCGTTGAAGACGTTCCTGCATATACCGCCGCTCATCTTCTGCCTTTTTGTTTTTCGTAATATCACTTAATATGATAATTATAGATTTATGTTCCTTATAATTGATAGGTAAAATATTCATAGATATTATTTTACCTTTGAGCATTACAGGCTTGTCTTCAGGTATTTCCTGCGGACCGTTATCAACCAAATCGAGAAGTTCTTCTATTCTTTGTTTATGAGGAACCTCAAAAAGTTTATGAAAATATAAACCCAAAGGTTCTTTCTCGCTTAAACCAATAAGCTCGTTAGCAAATTGGTTGGCATAAATTATCTTTTTATTTATATTGAGTTCTAAAACTCCTTCAGAAACATTATCGAATATTACTTCAACATGTCTTTTATAATTTAAAAGTTCTTTAACAACCGTGCGGGAATAAACATCTTCAAGCCCTAGTATTTCACTTGTCATCTCATCCGGCATTTTATTGTTCAATCGCTTTAATATGTATAATATATGTTTAGACATCTTGGAAAAAGAAGCTTTAGCTATGCAGGCATCGGCACCAATTTCAGTAAAATTTATTTCCTGTTCCGCAGCAATGGCAGACACAATAATTATATAAATATCTTTGTATTTTGGGTTTCTTCTGATTGCACCACATAATTTATCTCCGCTGATATTCGGCATAACAAGATCAATAAACATAATATCCGGGATACTGCTTTCAAGCATCTCTAAAGCCATAAGACCGTTTTTTGCCGTTAAAACTTTGTAACCTTCGCCTTCAAGCAAATCCGACATAAAAGTTAACATCATTAAATCATTATCTACCACCATAATTTTTTTCATAAAAAACAAACTCCTTACAAAATATACGGGCCGCTATTTACCAAGAAGATATTGTATATTTTTGCCACACTTTAATTGCCGGATTTAATAATCTGGAATATTGCCTGCGCCAGAATAAGATCTTCTTTTGTTGTAATCTTTATATTATTTTTGCTTCCTTTTAATATTTTTACTTTTTCGCCAATCCTTTCTACAAGCATCGCATCATCAGTACCTGTAAAACCATCCTTTATAGCAATATCATGAGCTTTTTTAATAAGACTGTAGTCAAAGGCCTGCGGCGTCTGGACAAGCCATACCGAATCCCTGGAAAGAGTACTTTCAATACATCCGGTATCATCTACTAACTTTAATGTATCGGATGCAGGCAATCCCGATACGCAAGCTTTATGCAAAAGAGCCCCCCTGACACATTCTTCAATCAGGCCGGAACTGACAAATGGACGAACGCCATCATGTATAACTACAGTGGCGTCTTTTTCATCAATCTCAAGTAATCCGTTATATACAGACTCTTGACGCTCTTTGCCACCCTTTATAAGCTTTACTTTCTTTTTTATCTTCAACGGATCTATTATTCGATCGATACAGTATTTTATATCATCGGCGGGAACAACAAGAATTATATTTTCAATAAGAGTGCATAAGTTAAAGGCTTTAAGGGTGGCACACAACAAAGGACTTCCGTCAATTTCAAGATACTGCTTGCGGATTGAGCTGTCCATCCTGTTACCTTTTCCGCCTGCGACTATGATAGCATAAACCATATTAATTCCATGAGAATCAATTGACCAAAGAGCCAATTTTAAAATTTACTTGAGATATTTCAGCTCTTTGGGAAGAGGTACCCCTTTGCCCATTGAATCTTCTCCGTAATTGATATTTGCGAGTATTTTAATATCTTTCAAGGCTCGCAGATCACCATCGAAAACGACCTCCTGTGTATTTTCTTTCTGAATCTTGCCTCCTGCCCATTGTATGTCAAGGACATTACTTGCATCAAATCTGTCAGTACCAACACAAAGCTCGACCTGGCCCCCGTAATGCTGTACTATTTTGGCTACAAGCAAGCTGGGCCTGCTGTGAAAACCGAGTGAAACAGGTATGCCGACAGTAATTGACGAACGCTCAATATTCTCGTTTAATATTTCTTTTGCAAGATCTTTTCCGTTGGTCAAAAAATAACAGACATAGTAAAGACCATAATTAATGGTACGTTCTAAAAGTATATCCGGATCAATCACCAAGGATAGTTTTTCCTGGGATTTTTTGTAAAGGCTCTTATACCCTGCATCATGAAGATGTCTTTCATAAAAATGAAGAAGGCGCCCGATTATCTGAAGAAGATGAAATACCACTGAAAAAAAACCGCGAAGCTGCTTTAATTTCCTGTTGCCGAACTGATAACCTCCGTGTATTACATAAGTATCGAAAGAAGATTGAAGATTGTGAACAAGCATTTCAAAATGTCTGATTTCAACCTCATTTATTCTTCCCGGAACCAAAGAACGTATACCATCATTGTTATAAGGTTCATAAAAACTGTAATGATCCAAATCATTGGCTATATTTAGAAATTCACTTGCTATTTTAACTATACTCTCCTTCTCTTGGTCCTTGTTTTCATCATCTATATCATATTCGAATTTATCTGTGGTAGTGATACTTGGGAAATCAACAGGATAAAATATTTCTTTAGGGATAGGAATACCAAGGCGGCGTGCTTCTGTAAGTATTTCAGGAGCCATTTTTAAAATTGCCTCTATAAGAAAATTAAGAGTAGCCTTGCCTTCATCCACGAAATTTTCAAGCACAGGTAGATCATAGAAGTCGATTCTATTTAAAATATGCGTCTGGGAATAGCAGGCAAGGCTTAAATGTCTTACAGCAGCAGAAAGTTCCCGGTAGTAGTACCAGTTTTTATTATTTTTTGCTCCGTGGTAATCTAAAAAATCTTCAAGAAGTTGTGATGATGATATAAAAGATAAAATAAACTTCTTAACAAAAAACCGCTTCGGATCTTCACCGATTAAAAGGGATGAACAACATTTAAGATAGTCATATGAAAATACTCCAATCTTTTCGGCAAAACTGCCGTCCTTAGCATTTTCCTGTAATTGCATCGCTTATTGTCGTATCCTTGTTTGATCAATGGCTGCGGAAAAATAAAAAATCCGCAATGTGAGTTATTTAAAACTATAAAAACCAATATAACGGCCGGAGCAATCTATAAGCCGAATTCTGTTTCCTTTTTCAGATTACTCTAAAAAAGATAACGATCATTCATCTAAGGATGCAGGTTACCCTACATCTCTTGCGACCTACCCGGGAGCTCGGACGGGCAGCCCTCAAGCACTCCCCTATTTGGTCTTGCACCGGGTGGGGTTTACCGAGATCTCCGGTCACCCGGAAATCTGGTGCGCTCTTACCGCACCTTTTCACCCTTACCCTGCAATTGCAAGGCGGTATACTTTCTGTTGCACTTTCCTTCGTGTTGCCACGACTCCATGTTATGGAGCACCCTGCCCTATGGTGTTCGGACTTTCCTCAGGAGCAGTTTAACTGATCCTGCGATCGTTTAGATTGCTCCAACCGTTTATATCAAGTCTTTCCCCAGTAAATTATTCTCTGACAGTGAGGACAGTATTTAATACTGTCAAATCTTAAAAGCTCATTATACATCTGTGGCGGGATATTCATATTACATCCCTGACAAATTGAATCTATAGTCGGCGCAATCGCCGTATCTTTTATAAACTCCCTAACCATATTATATTTAGCCATTATTTCTGTGGCTACATTTTTTGAGATATTATTCCACTTTTCTTCACAAGCCACAATACCTTCCCTGTTCTGCTCGGCTTCTTTATTTATGATTGCCTTTTGTCCATTAACCGTTTCTTTTATTTGAAGAAATTCTTTTTCCAGGTCGGAAATTTCTTTCTCTGCTGTTTCAATAGCTTCCAGGGTATTTAACATTTCTTCTTCAATATCTGAATTTTTGGATTTAATATCATCAATTTCCTTCAAAACAGACTGATATTCCTTGTTCGTCTTAACTGATGCGAGTTTTTCCTGGCTTTTTGACAAATTAGAAACGTTCGCCTGGTTATTAAACTCCAACTCTTTATATTTTTTTCTTAAATCTTCAATAAAGGACTGCTTTAGTTCAACAATAGTCTCAGAATTATTTATTTTCAAATCAAGACTATCATTTTTTTCGGAAACACCGGCAAGTGCTAAGCTAATCTTATTTCTTTCGGTTTCAATAGCTTGTAATTTAATCAAAATTTCTATCTGTTCTTTAATATCAATCATTTTAATATGTCTTCTTTGTTAAATAGGTTATTTATATAAATATTTATAAAATAACAAACGGATCTCGCTCAATCCCGCATGCCTCTGCTATCACATCATAACTTTCTTCAAGAATCATGATGTTAAGCTTTTCAGTCAACTTTTCAACAATTAAATGCTCGGACGCAAAATGTCCTATATCAATAAGGCCACGCCCTTCAGATTCAACAGATTTTGCATCATGGTAACGTAAATCACCACTAATGTATACCTGAGCGCCGGATCTGAAAAAATCTTTCAGAAGATCTGATCCGCTTCCCGAACAGATAGCAACTTCACTTACAATGAGTTCAGGATTTCCGACAATTCTTACACTATCTAAAGCAAGTTTTTGTTTTATCTTTTCAGCAAAAATATAAAGCTTTTGTTTTTCTTCAAGCTCACCGATACGGCCTAACCCTTCAGTTTTATCATATTCATACAGTGGATATACATCGTATGCCATTGTTTCATAAGGATGGTATCGCCTGATATGCGAAACAATTTCGCTAATATCCTGCTTATATGCCACAACTTCTATCCTTATCTCATCAACATGGGATATTTCATCCTTATTTCCGATAAAAGGCTTTGCAGAAGCTCCTGGTTTAAAAGTCCCTTTTCCGGTATTTCTGAAAGAGCAGCACGCATAAGAACCAATTACTCCTGCTTTTGTTTCGAAAAGAGCTTTAATCACCTTATGTTCGTAGTCTGCGGGTACATATACAACCAACTTGCACTTATCTGTATCGGCACTTTTACATAATGTCTTAATATTTTTAAGCCCTATAGACAAAGCAAGCAAATCATTTATACCGTCTGATACACTGTCAAGATTTGTATGTGCAGAAAAAATCGCCAGATTATTTATCGCCGATTTATATATAAGAGAGCCTATCGATGAACTAAAATCAATTGATTTAAGCGGATTAAAAATCATCGGATGATGAGTAACCAGAAGATCGGCCCTTTTGCTGCATGCAACTTCGATAACATTGGGAGTCGGATCAAGAGCAATTAATACTTTTTTAACCGGCCAATCCAATTTACCTGCCTGAAGGCCTGAATTATCCCATTTTTCAGCAAGCCGGGATGGTGCTATTTTTTCAATCAATTTGATTATATCATAGACTGTGACTTGCATTGTATAAATACCGGCTTACGCAATTGTAATGACCTTTCTTACTGATCTGCTAATTTTTAAATAAAAAAAGGCATGGTCAAGATAACCATGCCTTAAGAGTTATGAATAACTCTTGTTTGCCATTTTGGTTGAAATATCAGGTTGTTTAAAGCCAAAACAGTACCCGATTGTTGATGCCCATTGTCAGCAGTTGTCATCTACTTCTCCGATAACGGATATGGGCCCACCTGGGTTCGAACCAGGGACCTACCGGTTATGAGCCGGTGGCTCTTCCAGCTGAGCTATGGGCCCTCAATGCATTTTGATGTCTGACGTTTATATTCATAAAAATAATTTGTCAAGTGCTACCTTTGATGGAATTCGTAAAAAACACATCTCTTTTGAAATAAGATCACATTTCAATAAAGTTTTTTAGCTTGCGGCTTCTTGTTGGGTGCCTCAATTTCCTTAACGCCTTGGCCTCAATTTGTCTTATGCGCTCACGTGTAACCTGAAAATCCTGTCCAACTTCTTCTAATGTATGATCAGCCCTTTCTCCGATTCCAAAACGCATCCTAAGGACCTTCTCCTCCCTTGGGGTAAGAGTAGCAAGTACTTTCCTTGTTTGTTCCGCAAGATTTTGATTTATAGCCGCATCTGAAGGAAGCATAAACTTCTTGTCCTCTATAAAATCTCCCAGATGGCTGTCTTCTTCTTCCCCAATCGGAGTTTCAAGGGATATAGGCTCTCTTGCTATCTTCAAAACCTTTCTTACTTTTTCAAGCGGAATTTCCATTTTTTCTGCAATCTCTTCAGGAGAAGGTTCGCGTCCCTGCTCTTGCACAAGATACCTTGATGTTCTGATTAACTTATTTATCGTTTCAATCATATGCACCGGAATACGGATAGTTCTCGCCTGGTCGGCAATAGCTCTTGTAATTGCCTGCCTTATCCACCAAGTAGCATATGTGCTGAATTTATAGCCCCTACGGTATTCAAACTTATCTACAGCTTTCATAAGACCTATGTTACCTTCCTGAATCAGATCCAAAAACTGCAGCCCTCTGTTCGTATATTTTTTTGCGATACTGACTACAAGACGCAAATTAGCTTTTGTCAAATCGCTCTTTGCCAATTTTGCCCTAAATCGTCCCTCTCCTACACAGGTCATAACTTTTTTTAACGTCTTGCAATCGGTCCTGATTTTTTGTTCATTTTCAGCTATAATATTATTGAATTTATTAATCTCGTCAAAAACTAAAGCGATTTCATCTTTTGTCAGCTTGCAACAAGACTTTGCGCATTTTAAGAAACCGGTTTTGGAGTCAATATTTGCTTTAAGATCAGTTGCTGAAATATTAGTTTTAGCAGCACAGTCCATAATATTTTTCGCCATAGACTCGAACCATTTTATATGAGATTTTATTAATAATTCAATTCTGTCCAAAACACCTGTTTCAAGCCGCCATTCTTTAAGAAGCCCAAATATTTCGTTATGATTTGCTGAAATCATTTTTTTTATCTGGCGCAGTTCGCTTTTTTCATCAGGTTTCAGAGAATCTACTGTTTTAAATAACTCATTATTTTTTTCATGGACTTCTTTTATAGAATGAATCATTTTAACAAAGTTATCTACCTGAATCATTTCATCTACATAGCTATCACTTTCATCAAAATCCTTAAGTACATGCTTTGGCCTGAGGCTTCCGCTTTCAATCTGGAGTCCGAGATCAATAATACATTCCATCCCGACAGGTGTTGAAACCATGGCTTTTAAGACTTCCTGCTCGCCATCTTCGATTTTTTTTGCAATCTCAACTTCCCCTTCCCTGCTTAACAAAGTTACAAGACCCATCTCACGTAAATACATTTTAACCGGATCGGTTACAGTTCCAAAATTTGCTGCCGCCAGATCACTCGTTTTTACTTTTTTCTCATCTGATGCCTTATCATCTTCTGCCTTAGTTTTATTTTCATCAACAATTTCGATGTCATTGCTGTCAAGCATATCAAACGTTTCATTTATTTTTTCCAGAGAAATAACATTGTCAGGCATTTCTTCATTAAGCTCATCATAGGTAACATACCCCTTTTGCTTACCTTTTGATATAAGCTCCTTTAAATCTCCTTTTTCTGCTTTCTTTGTGCTTTTAGCTTTTGTAGCTACAGATTTCTTTGTCACTGTCTTTTTTTCCGTTTTCTTCTTTATTTTTAATGTCTCAGCAGGTTTGCTCACCATATAGTTTCGCCTCCTAAAGCTTTCATCCTATTGGTTCTCTTATCTTTTGCCTGAAATTGCTTTTCTCTTAATAATTCCAAAAGCAATTTTTCATCCTTTGTTTCTTCAGCTTCCTTAATTCTTTTTATACTCGTATCTTTCTTTCGTTTACACACATATTCAAACTGCCTTATCAGACTCAAACAGCTCTTACGATCCCATACTTCATCAGTAATACTCAAAAAAGCTGCTATACTATTTTTTTCATTATTATCAAATACCGGAATTTCTTCTAAATTTAACCCAGGTAAGTTTTTATGTTCTATAATAGCATTTCCTATTGCCCTTAAAACATCATCAGAGAGACCGCTCAACAGATCCCGCTTTTTGATTTCAGGAATTATTTCAGGAAATTGAAGCATCATTGCTATTATTTGCCTCTCAAACCTTGTACCTCTTTGACTATTTTCAACAACCGTATTTTCAGACCCCAAACCTCCCGCATACGTGTTGCCGGCAACCTGGTTTGCATCTGATCCATTAATATATTTACCGGTTTTTATATTCGCAAGAGCTTCTCTGATTTTTTCATGTATTGCCGCTTCATCTATATCAATTTTTTCCGAAAGTTCTCTTATGTAAAGTGATCTTGCTACATTATCCTCAATTGAAGATAAAATCTTAGTCAGTTCTGAAATTATACGGATTTTCCCTTCAACTGACTGCCCATATTTTTTTATAGCGCTGTTTATTACAAAAGAAACCGTACCATAAGCGTTTGAAACAGCTTTGTTAAAAGCTTCCAAACCGAATTCAGAAAGATATGAATCAGGATCATAACCTGTAGGAAGCACCAACACCTTTGCATCAGCAAAGCCTTTATCAAATATTTCTATACTCCTTTGTGCTGCTTTTATTCCTGCATCATCAGAATCATATACAAGAATAAATTTACCGTCTTTGCCTATAATTGCTCTTAAAATCTTAACATGTTCAGAAGTTATAGAAGTCCCCAGCGTGGCAACGCTGTTTTTTATTCCGTTTTTATGAAGAGCAAGAAGATCAAAATAACCCTCAACAATAAAAACCGTTTCGGTAAGCCTGCACTCACTCTTTGCTATATTAAGGCCATACAGTGACCCGCTTTTGTTAAACACAATAGTTTCAGGCGAATTAAGGTATTTGGGAAGTGAATCGTCCATAACACGCCCCCCGAAACCTATTACCTGTGAGTTTATATCAAATATCGGAAAAATTATTCTATTTCTGAAACGATCATAAAAACCATCAGATTTATTTTTTTTAACAATCAATCCGGCTTTTTCAATAAGTGATGTTGAAATATTATTATTATTAAAAAAATTAAAAAGCGTATTCCATCCATCATGGGCATATCCAAGATGATAATCTGCTATAATTTTTTCAGATATTTCCCTTTTATTAAGATATTCAAGAGCTTTCTTGCCGGCAACACCATTTAAAAGGCAATTTTCAAAAAACTCCATAGCCTGTTTGTTAATTGAAAATATACTGTCTCTTTCGCTATTTTTTTTGCTCTTTTCCGGAGTTGTTTTTTCAACAGGAATGTCAATCCCATACTTTTCGGCAAGATGCTTAACTGCCTCCGGAAAAGTAAACCCTTCTTTTTTCATCAGATATGCAAAAACATTGCCCCCGGCCCCACATCCAAAACAATAAAATATCTGTTTCTCATAACTTACTGTAAAAGAAGGTGTTTTTTCCGAATGAAAAGGACAGAGCCCAAGGTGATTCCTTCCGGACTTTTTCAACAGCACCGACTCGGACACAACATCAACAATGTCTGTCGCGTTTTTTATTTCAAAAATTTTTTCTTCAGGAATAAAAAAAACCAAGAAAAGCACCCTCCAACTTATCTAACTGAAATGACGCATAAAAAAACGGAAGGCCTTAATAATTTAGGAGTGACAGTTTACAATCTTCCTTCGTACATGAGCGTAAAAAAATTTAGCAAATAATACTTGAGACCTATACACAACATCAATCGTTAAAGATCTCAATATTATATCTATAATTCTTGAAAAAATTTGTTTAATCTATTTAATTTGCTGAACCGTTTTAATATTTAAATTTTTAATTTAATTATCATAACATATTATGTCAATACCTTTTAAAAAATATTTTATAACTCTTTATAATAAATTATAAAGAAACATATTTATGGTAAAGGCATTATCATACAAAGTTCTTGAATAAAAATGTTTAATATTGACATATTTTTTAACTGTAATATATATTACGCCAATTGCTTTTGTTAAATCAGAACATCAGGCTTGTAACTATTCTTTCACAAAAACCGTATTTTGGTATTTATATTGTCAAGTTATGAATATGTTTGCTGAGTCGATATCATATCCGGCAGCTTTTATTGCAGGGCTTATTTCTTTTTCTTCTCCCTGTATATTTCCGCTTATTCCGGGATACTTTACTTTTATCACAGGGTTTTCTCTGGATCAATTGACTACAGAGTATGATGCCCAAATAAGAAAGAAAGTCTTTTTTTCTACCATCGCATATGTCATAGGGTTTTCTTCTGTTTTTATTATGATGGGCGCATCCGCTTCATTTATAGGCGGAATTATTTTTAAATACCGGCCTATTATCAGAATAGTCGGCGGCCTTATTGTTATTTTACTTGGAATCCATTTGACAGGAATTGTCCGAATCAAGAGCCTTGAGTTTGAAAAGCGAATTCAGGTAAATAACAGGCCTTTGACCTATTTAGGCGTAATGTTTGTAGGAATGGCTTTTGCGGCAGGGTGGAGTCCTTGCATAGGACCGTTGTTAGGTTCAATTCTGATATATGCCGGCAGTATTGACACAGTCTCTGATGGCATCATTCTTCTTGCCATTTATTCCGCAGGCCTTGCAATTCCATTTCTTGCGATATCTATTTTCATCAATCTTTTTATTAAATTTATTAAAAAAGTCTCTTTTGCCATGAAATATATTAATACTGCTGCAGGAATACTGCTTGTATTAGTTGGAATTTTCCTTTTATCAAATATATTTTTATAATCTTCCGGCAAATTCCATCAAGAGGCAAAGCGAATAAATCTTTATCTTATTGAATTAAATTGTTATTTATTATATGATATTGGAGTATTTAATGAAAAAAATAAAAATCGCCAGCCTCTTATTCTCTTTTTTTTTATTTTTCGTAACGATATCCGCCAATACTTTTGCAACTGATGACATCAAATGGCATAAATATGATGAAGCAAAAAAACTCTGCAATAATAATCAGGAAAAACTGTTTATCTATTTTTATTCAGATTCGTGCAGATATTGCAGGGAAATGGAAAATAAAACTTTTAAAGATAAAACCGTCACAGATATATTAAATAATAATTTTATCCCTGTAAAAATTAATGGGGATAATGAACGCAATCTTACATTTACATACAAGGTAAGAGGTTGGCCAGGCCTTTTATTTGTTGACGACAAAGAAGAAGTTATATTTAAACATTTGGGATATATTCCTCCCGAAATGTTTAAATCCATCCTAAAATACGTTTATACCGACAGCTATAAGACCATGTCTATAAAATCATATATGGAAAGCATCAGCTCTTCGGAAAAATAGCAATGATAGCATCATGACAAAGCAGTTTTGCCTTAATAGCACCTCAATAGAAACCGATCTTTCAATTATCTCGGATATAATCAAAAATGCCAATCGGTCAACCCTGCCTCCCGCATTATCTTATGATTCTACCTGTGTATTTCTGCTTATTTTTAATAAAAACAGTTCACTTCATATTCTTGCGATACAAAAGACTGATAATGAAGGCTATCCATGGCGAAATCAGGTTGCCCTTCCCGGAGGACATGTAGAAAAGGAAGATGTCAGTTTTGTTGAAGCTGCTTATAGAGAACTTGAAGAAGAACTTAATATAAGAAAAAACCAGGTCGAACTGATAGGTTCTCTGGGTCATTTCCAAACAATACAGCATAAAGATATTAAAGTATATACCGGCATATGGAAAAAGAGAAGTAATATTAGATTTGATCCTGTGGAAATATCCAGAGTGCTTGAAATACCACTAAACACTCTTGTTGAAAAACATATTGACTCAAAATATTACGGGCGAATACCTGACATCCATGAACTTATTTACCCATTGGATGATGTTGAAATCTGGGGTGTTACTGCAAGAATATTGCATCACTTTATAGAACTTATTTTAAGGTGTTCTAATACAATTAAGGATGAGGATAGTAGTTAACTTTCTAATAAATCAAGATAAATGCAATTTTGGGCAAGCTACTTTTATTGATTGTTATGAAGTGCAGCAACATAATTCTTTATAAAACGGACTAGTTCCAAAATAAAAATCAGAAAACTTAAACATACGAGAAGTAAAGGTACCCATATACAACCAATATATTCAGGGCTTTCTACCGCAACAATTATTCCTGTAATCCCGAATAAAATTACAAGCATCATTATTATTATAATAATGATGCTTGCTGTTTCTGTATCATAGAAAGGGTATACAACCTTTCTGAAAATTGGTTGTGATTTTAATGGCACGCTGAAAACCTTATGATTTATAATTCCCTAAAACAGACGTATTATTTTGTTTATTTACTATTTTTACTTATCAGGTTTAATAAATCAAGATAAAATAACTGATAAATGTTATGTATATAGCTAAACCTTTATTCACAATATTAATATTTGGCTATATTTGTAATAGGGCTTTATTTAAAAGCGATGATAAAAAATTTTAAGCTTACTATAGAATATGATGGTACCGAATTCAGTGGTTGGCAAATACAAAACAATTACCGTACAATACAAGAAGAAATTGAAAAAGCTATCTCGGTCATGACTAAACAAAAGATAACTCTTACAGGCTCGGGACGTACAGATGCTGGTGTTCATGCTCTTGCCCAGATTGCCAACTTCATTTGCGATACAAACCTTAAACCCGATTCTTTTTTTAGAGGTCTAAACAGCCTTCTACCAAAAGATATCATTATCAAACAATGTGAAGAAATAAATGAAAATTTTCATTCACGCTATGATGCCAAAAGTAAGTTATATAGATATAAAATACTAAACAGGGAACTTCCGCCCGCTATAGGAAGAAATTATGCATGGTTCATAAAAAGGCCCCTTGATTTTAATGCAATGAAAGAAGCAGTTCTTTTGCTTGTCGGTACTAAAGATTTCAAAGCTTTTGAAGCAAGCGGCAGCCCGAAAAAAACTTCGACAAGAACAGTTTTAAGAGCAGAGCTTACAAAAGAAAAGGACAATGTTATTCAATTTGAAATAGAGGCTAACGGGTATTTAAGGTTTATGGTAAGAAATATAGTAGGGGCTCTTGTAAGTGTAGGCCTTGGAAAACTGAAGCCTTCAGATATAAAAATAATCCTTGATTCAAAAGATCGCCGCAAAGCCCCTGCTACAGCTCCGCCCCACGGACTTTTTCTTGTTAAAGTAAAATATTGAAAAAAAATCATAATGATCCATTTGACCGGCTGCTGATCGCACAAAAGAATTTAGAAGTCCTTCAACTTTTAAACAAGAACAATAAATTTTCAGTTTATAAAATGGCCGTTCTTTGGTAAAGGATGTTTGAATAATTTTATAAATAGTCGGCAATGTCCGGTTAGGAATTTGCATACATTAAAAAGACTGTGAAGAATTATATATGCGCATAAAAATCCGCCAGCTTTTACTTCCTCTTGATTATAAAGGTAATGATATCAAAATTGTTGTTGCTGCAAAGCTTAGATGCAGTGAAGACAATATCTCTTATGTAAAAATTGTCCGCAGATCTATTGATGCACGCAAGCACAGGGAAGCTCCCGTATTTTCACTTACGGCAGAAATTGAAATCAAAAGCTTAAGCGGTTTTGTGCTTCCGGTTGATGTTGACATAGAACAAATCAAAGAGGCAGCAGCTTCATCTGAATCCGATATCAGAAAAATATCAAGAAAACCAAAAACTCCCGTTGTTGTAGTTGGTGCCGGGCCTTCCGGATTGATGGCAGCACTATTACTGGCGGAAGCCGGGCTTTCTCCGCTTTTAATTGAACAGGGGGTCCCTGTTCAAGAACGAACTTTACAGGTTTCTCAATTCTGGAAAAAAGGAACCCTTAATACCGAAAGCAATGTCCTTTTTGGTGAAGGTGGAGCCGGGCTTTTTTCTGACGGCAAGCTTACTTCACGAAGCAAGAACAGGGCGGCAACGCAAAAATTTCTTCAAACCCTTGTAAAATGCGGAGCAGAAGAAGATATCCTTATAGATGCGGAACCACATCTTGGAAGTGACATACTTAGAAAAATCGTGCAATCCTTTAGAAGGCTTATTGAAGTTAATGGTGGAGAAGTACGATTTAATTCCCGGCTTGAAAGCCTCCATATTGAAAAGGACAAGCTTGCCGGCATTGTTGTTAACGGAAAAGAAATTGAAACAAGCCACTGCATACTTGCAAGCGGACACAGTGCGAGAGATATCTACGCAATGCTTGCACAATCTTCTGTTATACTTGAACCGAAACCATTTGCCGCAGGAGTGCGCCTTGAGCTTTCCCAGCAGAGCATAAACCGTGCGCAATGGGGCCGCTTTGCAGGGCATCCGCGTCTCGGAGCGGCATCTTTTCGCTTAACTTCCAAAAAGGATAATTTGCACCGCGCATGCTATACATTTTGCATGTGCCCCGGAGGTACAGTTATCCCTTGCGCATCATCGCATGGAGCATTAACCACAAACGGAATGAGTCTTTCTAAAAGATCGGGCAAATTTGGTAATGCTGCATTTCTCGTACCTGTTGATCCAACTGATTTTCCGGTTTATGTTGATAAAACTAATACTTTTCTTTCCGGAATAGAGTTTCAGGAAAAAATAGAACGTTTTGCATATGCCGAAGGAGGAAGTGATTATTCTCTTCCTGTTGCGACTCTTTCAGGATTTCTATCAAAAAAATACCCATATGCTATTCCAAATAACAGATCCTGGGAAAAATCTCGACCTGCTGACCTGCATAATATACTTCCGGATTTTATCTGCGAAACCCTAACAGCCGCTATTCCAAAAATGTTAAGTTTTATGAATGGTATTGTGCCGGAAGAAGTTCTTCTTTATGCCGCTGAAACAAGGAGTTCAAGCCCTTGTCGAATCCTGCGTAATGAATCGGGCGAATCGGTAAGTGTAGCCGGCCTTTTCCCTTCAGGAGAAGGAGCAGGTTATGCGGGAGGAATAGTTAGTTCGGCTGTAGACGGAATTATGGCTGCCGAAGCCGTTATTCGTTCACTATCGGGTTATTAGGAAAATAAGAAAAAGTTTTTCAGGTCTTATTTGCCCATTCATAAAGTTTTGGATGGGTACATACTTCGTAATATTTGTGGGAGGATATGCTTTTTATTTCAAATGTGGCAGGATCAATAATGGGAATCTGAGCTTCACGTATTAATAAGCGTTGATAATAGCCACTTTTTGTTGGGAGTTTACCGGTATAAAAATTCGATTTAACTTTAATTATATCGTCAAAACTGCCTTGCAAAGGCTTCAAGTCAATTTCATTGGAAAGTTTTTCAAAACCTTTTTCATTTAACTCAATGCCATTTATATTATACCTTATGAAAATATCATCAGTGGTATCGTTAATATTGTTATCATCGATAGTTTGAAAAACATAAATATTAAAAAGGTTATTCTTGTCAGCAAAGAATTGCAAACCTGCTTTAGAACATCTTGATAAACGATCTGCCTGATTTATGGCTGATGAAATCATAATACGGCTATCACGGTCGAAAAGAAAGGTCGGGCCTGAGTTTGAATAACTTATTCCTATGCCAAGCTCGAGAATCGGTAACTGAAATTTTTCGCTTTTTTCATTATATCGCTTGATGATCATCAATATATTAAGAGCAATACAGCATGCCTTTGAGACACTGAACCAGCCGGCTGGCGCATTTTCGTACTCAAATATCGATAAAATTACAGCATCGCCTTCGATAAAATTTTTTGTTGCATCATACTCGGAAAGAATGTCAGATATTGGATCAAAAAAGTTCAGGCTGAAAAATGAGGCTGGATTCAAACCGCGCTCTATCATCCGGTGGGTGATATCTGTAGATCCCCGTACATCAGCTTTAATTACCGCATGATTTATAATAGTTGCTTTTTCCGGAGGCCGCTCGTGGGGCAACAGGAATTGATATAAAGTATTGTTTGCCCGCGAAAGGTTTATGATCTTATCGTCTATGGCGATATTCACCTGCTCCATGCATTCATGTATTAATCTGAAATTACATACATCCCTATGATAACGGGAAAAAGCTTTGATAAAACGGAGAAGAAAGGTTTTGTGCTGGGATGCGGTTGTGTTTTTAAGCGCTTTAATTTTTTTTTTCAGCGGACGAAGAGAAATGGATTGCCCATAGTCTTTATTCATTCTTTTAAGTCTTTTTTTTATGATTTTACGCGATTTTGGTGAAACCAGATATTGTACGATCTGTTGGGGATTAAAGGGCGGGCAATATTTCAAATGCTCAGGCTGCATTTCATAAGATGCGGAAATAATCTCGATCAATCCTTTTCGTTTGAATTTCTTATATAAATAATGCAATAATTTCTTTTCATTTTTAATAAGTTTTTTTAGAAGTATAAGCTCGTCATGGGTGGCTTTTTGCTTTTTTGAGTTCCTGTAATTGACTTTTGTTCGCCACCAGTTGAAAAGCAAATCCATGTTTTCAGGAGATTGAATTATTCCCTCAATTTTTTTAGCGTCGCCGTGACGGTTATTTAAAGCCTCCTCTTTATCTTCGATAAGCGGGCTCAAACGCTGTTCGATTGTGACAGAGGAAGAAACGGAATCATTTAAGCCGATAGCACTAAGTATTTGATGAGCAAAAAAGATCAGCTTTTCATATTTATCAGGATCATTGGCACGACGACCAAGGCATAAATCGTATTCGTTAAGCATTATAAATGCATTATCATATTGCTGAGAATGCAGGATGGGATTAGCGAGAAGATTTTCAAAAAGCTTTGAGTCATCACCAAATATAGCTTCAAGCATTGGTTGAATGTCGTTTTGTTCAATTTCAGCCCAGAATCCGCATATTTCCTTGCAAACCTTCTGTTCGATAGTATCACGATCTAAATGGATCTTCCGCAGGTTTCCCCTATAATCAATTGATTCTTCAGGATTAGTATAGTCAAATATGGAAAGATTGGTCTGGTGTACGGTTTTTTTAAGTTGATTTATTAGAATGTCATACTGTGTTCTGATTTCATCAAGCAGTATTTTAAGCATGGCTGATTGAGCCAGATATACTACAGAAATCCGTTTGTTAAGTTTAGCATTGTTTATGGCGTCAAGCATCAGTTCTTTATAAATCTGCTTATAATTTTCTGCTTCTATGCTCCATTCGCCTGAAGATGCTCCAACTCCTTTTTTTTCGACTCCGGCATGATGTGACATCAATCGATTGATTAATTTGCGGGTGTCATTAATAAATACAGAACTTATCAAAACATCATATCGTATATTATCGACTCCCGGTACCAATTGATCGAGAGAGAAACCGGCAGTATAATATTTGAGGGGAAAAACGCTAAGAGGTGGCAATTTCAATAAGTTTTTTGACAAACCGAACATGAGCCAATTTTATCCTTTAACCATTATAAAAATGTTTAGTGAGGCTAAAAATGTAAAGGGCTTGCTTATTTTGTTAGCAGAATAATAAGGAAAATAGCCTCTTAGGTCAAGAATTAAATAACATGCAACTGGTATTGTTTAAGAAAATATACCACCAAATCACTGCAAGAAGCTAATTGACTTTGAACTGCCTGATTGCTATTATAACCTCATGGAATCAGGAAATATAGTTGAATATATAGACTTGCAGAAAATTATTTGTGCGGTTGTACTGGAAATTAAAAATCATAGGCTCAAGCTATTAACCGAAGCAAATCGGGAAATTAATGTGCCCATTCAGCGTCTTTCCCATAAGGGTAAGGTGCAACTTGACATGTCTATGGGTAGAAACAAAATGGTTAATGCCCTTAAAGAAATTTCAAACAGGCGCAAAACTCTTATTAATAATATAAATATCAAAGAGTTATGGGAAAAATTGAAATCGGAGCATGAATGGATAGACCTTCCTACTATGACGCATTTCTGTTATCCTGATAATCCTACATGTGATCACGAGTCTGCGGTTATCAGGGCGTTTTTTAATAACAGAATGTATTTCAAGTTTGATTCTGACAGGTTTTTCCCTAATTCCGAACAAGCGGTTGAACAGATAGAAGCAAGAGAAATAGAAACAGTCCGGATGAACAAACTGATAGAAGAAGCCGGGCTTTGGGTAAGAAGCGCTGTGAATAAGCCTTTTGCAAAAGGCAGCTTAAATGGTAATACAAGCAAATTCGCAGAGATTTTAAAATCAGCGTTTTTATGGGGAAAAGAGAGCAGTCATTATCAAACAGCGAAAGCGATTTTAAAAAAAGCTGGATTAGAACCCGACGATGAGCTTTTCCGGCTTTTTGTAGCACTTGGCATATTCGATGAAGACGAAAACATAGATCTTCACAGGCTGGGGGTTCCCATCTCTTTTCCCGATAATTTATCAGGCAGACTTGAAGAAATAAAATCTCTTCCCGATAATTTTTTAGTATACGATAAGCGAAAAGACCTTACGGATCTTTCGGTAATTACAATTGACGGGCAGTCTACCCTTGATTTTGACGATGCGATAAGTATTGAGGATAAGGACGGCTATTATAGCCTTGGTATACACATAGCAGATGTTGCTCAATATGTTAAGAAGGGTGATGCTATTGACACTGAGGCGATTATCCGGGCAAGTTCGATTTATATGCCTGACCAAAAAATACCCATGCTTCCATCTGTTATTGCAGAAGATATTTGCAGCCTTAAAGAAGGGGAAATACGCTCCTGTATAAGTATTATGGTAAATATCAGACCCACAGCCGATATTATCGATTACGAAATTTTTCCTTCTTATATCAGAGTAAAGCGCCAGATGACATATTATGATGCAAATACTTGTATAGACGGAAATAAGGAAATATCTGTTCTATATGATCTGGCCAAAAAATTCCGCCGTGCAAGGCTGGATTCAGGGGCGGTTTATATTACTATGCCTGATATCAATGTTTGGGTAGATGTAAACCGGGTAATCACAATAAACAAAATAAACAGAGAAAGTCCCGGAAGGATGATGATATCCGAGATAATGATTATGGCAAACTGGCTTATGGCAAAATTTCTTGCCCAAAACAATACTCCTGCAATTTTCAGGTCGCAGCCAGATCCAAAGCAGCGACTTTACAAAGGGGAAGATGGCTCTTTGTTTCAGAATTATATGCAAAGACGGTTTTTAAGCAGGTTTACTCTTGGTTCAGTTCCGCAGCGCCATTCAGGGCTTGGTCTTAATTGTTATGTTACTGCTACTTCTCCAATCAGAAAATATTATGATCTTATAACCCAGCGCCAGATAAGGGCGATTTGCGGTATAGATACTCCACATACATCCGAAGAAATAGACAAAATTATACAGCTTGTTGAAAAACCTATGACGAATGTGCTAAATATCCAGTTCAGGCGAAACCGTTATTGGCTTTTAAAATACCTTGAGTCAAGAACCGGGCAGAAAGAAGAAGCCATAGTTCTTGCTAAAAGAAGGAGAAGTTACCAGATACTCATACCTGAATATATGATAGAATGCGAACTGCCATCTTCAAGCGGCATAGATTTAAAACCGGAAGATCTCATTCAGGTAACTATAATGCATGTTAATGCTAGAAAAGAAGTTCTTTCCGTATTTATGGGATAAATGCTTCCAAATAATAAATATATATTTTCTAAAGTAGCCTACCTCTGTTTCCTAAACAACTTATAATTCAGCAAGTCTTCAGCGCACCTTTATAATTTCAAAATCACCCTGTAAATCATACCAACGGGTGATTGAAAAAATATTAATTTCCTGGAATATTAAGGTTATTCATGTTTTCTAAATCAAAGGAGGATCATAAAATGGTCACAAAGAAAGGAGAATAACGATGAAAATAAGAATGTTTTCAATAATATTTATTTTACTTATTCCCTGTTTTCTATTTCAATACGGCAGGACTGCACATGGCATAGAGACAGAGCTTAGCGCCGAACAAATTATTGATAAGTACATTGAAGCCACTGGTGGAAAGAAAGCACGTGAAAAAATCTATAATAGTATAACGGAAATGAAAATAAAGCTTTACCGGAACAATACAGAGTGTAATGTCACTCGTTATAAACAAAGACCAAACCGTTTTTATTCCATTCTAAAAATAGATATAATGGGCATGCCGGTAACCGCCGAAGAAGCCGGGATAAACGGCGATATCGTCTGGAAGATTGAAGCGTTAACTAATGGAAAAATTTTAAAAGGTGAAGAACGCGCAAACTTTTTAATTGAAAACGCACCGGACACACTTTTTTTATGGAGAACTTATTTCAAAGATGTGCAATATGCCGGAACCGAAGACATTAACGGGAAAAAGTGTCATAAAATTGTAATGATACCTTTTCAGGGGGATAAAAGAACATACTTTTTTGATAAGGATACTTATTTGGTTATAAAAACGATTGTGTCACCACCTAAAATCAATTTCGATACAGATGAAGTTATCACCTCATGGAGCAAGGAAAATTCCGGCGAGGGGCCCTTGACACAAGATGATATGCTGGAAAATTATTTTAGCGATTACAGAAAGGTTGACGATATACTGATACCTCATAATATATTACAGATTTCAGGTGGGTATAAAATTTTTAATGTTGAAATAAAAAACTTTAAAACCAATATTGACATGCCCAAGGACCGGTTTGACTTGCCTGATAAAATCAAACGACAACTCGTAACGAAATAGCTAAAAAGGCTCATTTATAAGAAAGGAGAATAACGATGAAAACAAAAACAAGAAGATTTTCAATAATACTCGTTTTACTTATTCCCTGTTTTCTATTTCAATACGGCAGGCCTGCACATGGCCGAGAAACTGATCTTAGCGCTGAACAAATTATTGATAAGCACATCGAAGCCACTGGTGGAAAGAAAGCACTTGAAAAAATTAATAATAGTATAACGGAAATGAAAATAACACTTTTACAGGACAAAATAGAAGGTAAAATCACATTCTATAAGCAAAGACCAAATCGTTTTTATTCCTTTACCGAATTAGATTTCTCGGGAGTACCAATAGTCGAAGAAATGGGAACAGATGGCAATATTGTCTGGAAGATCGAACCAAGAACAAGCGGAAGAATAGTAGCAGGAGAAGAACGCGCAAATATTTTAATTAACCATGCGTTTGATGCCCTTGTTTCATGGCAAACCTATTTTAAAAATATACAATATGCAGGAATGGAAGATATCAACGGTAAGAATTGTTATAAAGTTGTAATGACACCATTTCAGGGGGGACAAAGAACATACTTTTTTGAAAAGGACACCTATTTACTCATAAAAATAATTGTTCCGGCTCAAATAGCTGGTAATAGAAATAAGCTCGAATCTTACTTAAGCGATTATAGAAAAATCAACGGGTTGTGGATACCATATAACTTATTGCAAGTTATAGGAGGAAAAGAAATGTTCAAACTTGTTATTGAAGACATTAAAACCAATGTTGCCATGCCAAAAGACCGTTTTGCCCTGCCTGATAAGATCAAAATATTAAATAAATAATAATTTTGAACAAAAATTTATTAAAACAAGAGGTTGAAAAAAATATAAAATTGTATCAATATATATCCGCCAATTTTTTATAAAGCTCTTCATGCAATTTACGATTAGTGTGAAATCGTATATTTGCACAAATAAGCTCCATTGGGATCACTGATAAAAACTTTTGAGATGTCCGGCTATTAATGAAATTGTCTTGTATGAGCAAGGAGGGTTAATGAATATACAGGAGATTACCGCGGAAGTAGAAAACAAGAGTCTGGTTTTTCGAAAAATATTGGCGGAAGTGGAAAAAGTTATTGTAGGACAAAAAAACCTTCTGGAAAAGATGCTTATAGGATTGCTATGTGACGGACATCTTCTTCTGGAAGGGCTTCCAGGGTTGGCCAAAACAACAGCGGTTAAAACACTTGCTGCGGCTATCAAGACTTCTTTTCAAAGAATACAGTTTACTCCCGATCTTTTACCTGCCGATATCCTTGGGACACAGATTTACCGGCCGGATAACAGCTCTTTTGAGATCAAAAAAGGTCCGATATTTCATAATATAATTTTGGCGGATGAGATCAACCGGGCGCCTGCCAAAGTTCAGAGTGCCCTTTTGGAAGCCATGCAGGAGCGCCAGGTAACAATCGGTGAAAAGAGTTTCATACTTGAAAGGCCATTTTTAGTAATTGCTACTCAAAATCCGATTGAACATGAAGGGACATATCCACTTCCCGAAGCGCAGATAGACCGTTTTATGTTGAAGATAAAAGTGGATTATCCTACAGCAGCAGAAGAGAAAAAGATAATAGAACGTGTAAATGATATGGCAGCGGAAAAAGTCCAAGGAGTGGTAGAAGTAAGTGAGGTGGAAGCGGCTACAAAAATTCTCCGCTTAATCCATATGGAAGAAAAAATTACGGACTATATCGTAAATATATCAAGAGCTACCCGTAATCCAGGCGAGTATGGACTGGAAATAGGCCCCATGATAAATTACGGAGCTTCTCCCAGGGCGTCTATATGGCTGAGTATGGCTGCACGGGCTCATGCATTTCTTGCGGGAAGAGGCTATGTAACTCCACAGGATGTGAAATCCATGGCTTTTGATGTTCTTCGGCACCGAATTATATTAAGCTATGAGGCTGAAGCCGAGGGCAAGAGCAGTGACGATTTGATCAGGATACTTCTTGAGCGGATTGAGGTGCCATGATATATGCTTTCCGAAGAGCTTTTTAAAAAAATTCAAAAGCTTCATTTTAAAACAAGCAAAATGGCCAGCGATCTTTTTGCCGGTCAGTATGAAAGCGCATTCAAAGGCCATGGTATAGAGTTTGCGGAAGTAAGAGAATACCAGCCGGGTGATGATGTCCGTAACATTGACTGGAATGTATCGGCTCGTGCTGGTCACCCATTCGTAAAAGTATTTCACGAGGAAAGAGAGCTTACCGTAATACTTTTACTGGATCTTTCCGGCTCACACCTGTTTGGCACAAGAAAAAAATTCAAAAGAGATCTTTTGGCAGAAGTGGCCGGTATGATCGCATTTCTTGCCATCCGGACTAATGATAAGGTCGGGGCCGTACTGTTTAGCTCAATGGTAGAAAAATATATACCTCCTAAAAAGGGAGTATCTCATGTATGGCGCCTTATCAAAGAAATATTCAGTTATGAACCGCAAGATCTTAAAACTGATATCGATAAGGCTTTAATATATCTTAACAGAGTAGTAAAGCGGCATGCCATTGTTTTTTTAATATCAGATTTTTTAGATAGTGATTTTGAGAAATCATTAAAACTAACTGCTAAAAAGCATGATCTCACAATTATCCGCATATCCGATCCGGCTGAAGAAAAACTGCCTGAAGTGGGTTTTACTATACTTCGAGATCCTGAGACTAAGCAGGAATTGCTGGTTAACACATCAAGCAGGGAATTTAAAAAAATATTTTTCACAGAACTGGAAAGGCAAAAAAAATACCTGTCAGAAATTACAAAAAAATCAGGAATTGATCTATTGGAGCTTTCAACAGATGGACCGATAGTTGAACCTTTAATGCGCCTTTTTGAAAAAAGGAGAAAAAGATTGTGAAAAGGCCGGTTTGTAAAATCTGCTTCATACCAATTCTTCTTTTATGTTTGCTTACCTATCCCTTATACTGTTTTTGCCTGGATAATAAACAAGATAATACACCGGATAATACAACAGATAAAACGATAAATCTTAAAACTTCATTGGACAGAGATACAGCAAAGGCCGGAAGTATTATCAACTTAACACTATCCTTTAATCTGCCCAAAGGAGCAACTATAAACAAGCCGATAGAAGTCAAAGGGCTTGAAGGTTTTACAATTGTTAAACAGCATATATATCCTGATAAAATTACTATAAGCTTATTTGCAAACCAGCCAGGGTTGCTAAAAACAGGTGAGCTCTCTTTTTCCTATCTTGATAAAGACCAAAAAAAACAGGTTTTAACTGCTAAACCAATTTCGCTTAAAGTATGGTCCAATCTTGGAGATAACCCATTAAAAATACAGCTTCGACCCATACAGGGAATCATACCAACGAGATCCTTATTATTAAAATACTGGCCATGGATATTTGCTTTTATTGTAGTGCTGATAGCCGGTTTTTTCCTTTTTCGCTGGTACAAAATGTACAAGCAAAAAAAATTGATTTTAGAATATGTTGATCCGCCGCATATCCGTGCAAGAAAAGATATAGAAGAGCTTGAGGCTAAAGGGCTTTTTGAAAAAGGAAGCGCCAAAGAGTTTTATTTTCGTTTTTCAGAAATTATAAAGAGATACATTGAAAACATCCGCGGATTTCCGGCGGTTGAATATACTACCGAGGAGATTGCTTCTCATATTAATAATGAAAAAGACAGACAAATTCTTGCTCTGCTACAACATTCGGATCTTGTTAAGTTTGCAGATGATATCCCGACGTTGGCTAAAAAAGAAGAAGAAGTTGTTGTGGTAAAAAAATACATTGAGGAAACAACTCCTGTTTATGAGACAAAAAATACTCCCGAAAACAAAGCAGGATGTGATAAATAATGTTTAGATTTGAATATCCTACATTATTATTTCTGCTTTTGGCGATTCCGGTGCTGTTGTTTATTATATTTAAACGAAGAAACCAAGGCATCATACATTCATATACATCCCGATTATTAGTAATCACAGGCGGTGGAAACCAGCTTTTGGCAAGGATTCCAATAATCTTTAGAACATCTTGTCTTATTCTTCTCGTGATAGCCGCAGCAAGGCCCCAGTTATATAATATTAAAAAAAATGTCAGTTCTTCCGGTGTGGATATCATGTTAAGCCTTGATACCTCAGGTTCCATGCGGGCTTTAGATTTTAAGTTTGATGAAAAACCGGTTAACAGACTTGTGGTTGTTAAGAAGGTAGTAAGTGAATTTATTAAAAAAAGAGAGGCAGACAGGATAGGCCTTGTTGTATTTGGAGAAGAAGCATTTACACAGTCTCCTTTAACTATGGATAAGGGCATGCTTCTAAGTCTTGTGGATAAAATGGAGATCGGCATGGCCGGAGACAGCACGGCAATAGGTAACGCAATCGCCATTGCCGGAAAAAGGCTAAAAGATCTTAAAGCAAAATCTAAAATCATAATTATCTTAACAGACGGAAAAAACAATAGCGGTGATATAACACCGGAAGAAGCCGCTGATGCGGCAGCAGCATTGGGAATTAAAATCTATACTATAGGCGTGGGTGGAACCGGACCTGCTCCTTTTAAAGTCAAAACATTTTTTGGCCCGCGTATAGTCAGGCAGAGTGTTGAGTTTGATGAAGAAACATTGAAAAGAATTGCGATAAAAGGAAAGGGGAAATATTTCAGGGCAACAGACAGTAAACAGCTTGCCGAAATATATGAGATTATAAACAAAGCGGAAAAGACAGAAGTAAAGACAAAGGAATTTTTTAATTTTAAAGAGCTTTACTATTATTTTCTTATCCCTGCTATAATTCTTTTTGTGTTGGAGCTATTTTTGAAAACAACTGTATTGAGGGTTATATCATGACATTTGCGCGCCTGTGGATATTGCATTTTTTATGGCTTTTGCCCGCAATTGGGATACTTATTCTTTTTGGATTCAGACAAAAGAAGAAATCTCTTGACCTTGTGGCTGATCCGGAGTTGTTGGCCCGGATTGCCGGAAAAATGCATAAAGGCAGAATATTTGCTAAAGCGGTATTACTGCTTTGTGCTTTGGGCTTAATGATTTTTGCTCTGGCAGGCCCTCGTTGGGGTAGCCATTACCAGGAGGTTTCTCAAAAAGGTGTTGAAATAATGATATTGGTAGATGTTTCACACAGCATGATGGTGGAAGATATCAAACCCAACCGACTTGAGAGAGCAAGACGTGAAGTACTGGATTTTTTGAAGATAGTGCAGGGTGACCGCATAGGATTGGTTGCCTTTTCAGGAATTGCATTTGTCCAATGTCCCCTTACATTGGATTACGGAGCCATACAAATGTTTCTGGATGAGTTAACGCCTGATGTTATTCCTGTGGCGGGAACGGATTTGGGAACGGCTATTGAAACGGGCATTTCATCTTTTGACTTTAAATTAGAGACAGACAAAGTAATTATACTTATAACAGATGGCGAAGATAATGAGAAAAGAGGTATTAACGCAGCGGAAAATGCGAAGAAAAAGGGTGTGAAAATATTTGTGTTTGGCATGGGTGATACTTCAGGTGGGCCTATCCCTGCTATTGATGGAAGTGGAGGGTTTAAAAAAGATCAAAATGGCAGTGTTATAATGTCAAAAATGGATGAGGAGTCTCTTAAAAAAATAGCAATTGTGACAGGAGGTCGTTATACGCGATCCGTTACAGGAGACCTTGACCTTGATCTTATATATTTCGATGGGATAAAAACACTGACAACAGCAAAACTCTTAAAAAGCGGTAAAATCAAGGTTTATGAAGAGCGTTTCAGCTTTTTTTTGATAGCAGTATTTTTATTATTGATTCTTGAAGTATTGATAAGTGAAAAGGAGAAGATAAAAAATTGATACGATATTTTTTATCAGTAATCACAATAATTATTATTTTATATGTACCCGCTGCTAAAGCTGCAAATGATCCCGATACTCTTTACAAGCAGGGAAAATTTACAGAAGCGCAGAAAGCGTATGCCGAAGCAGATATGAATCACCCAAAGGATATTCGCTTTCGTTATAACAGGGGTTGCGCCGCATATAAAAACTCCGATTACAAAGCAGCTACGGCCGCATTTTCCAGTGTTTTAAAAAGAACAACAGATAAAGAAACAAAATTTAAGGTTTTGTATAATCTTGGAAATACCGCCTTTAAGCAAAAAGATTATAAATCTGCAGCATCATATTACAAGCAGGCCATAATAAGTAATCCCGGAAACGAAGATGCCGCATACAATATGGAACTTTCGTTGATATATCTTGAGAAACAAAAGAAAAACAAAAATGATCAGAAGCGTGAGCCTCCAAAGGATTCACAGAATAAAGAAGACAAACAGGGCCAGTCAGGAGAAAATAAAAACGATAAGAATAAAAATCAAAAAGCTTCCGATAAAAAGTCTACGGATAGTAAAGAAAATAAAAACAATAAGGATGAATCCGAAAAACATAAAGAAGCTGAAAATAATAAGGTGAAAAATGAAAACCCTGGAAATAACAATAAACAGGAAGAATCTAAAAATCTTTCCAAAGATTTATCAAGAAGGCCGGACCCTTCTCAGCAAAGGCCTCAGCAGAAAGAAGATATGACACCAGAAAAAGCCGGGGCAATGCTTGATAAGAAAAAGGCTAATGACTTATTAGACAGCGTCAGAGAGAATCGTTCCTTAAAAGCTTTTGGGAATAAAGGGAATATGCGTTTAGGAAAGGACTGGTAAATGAAAAAAGCAAGAAAAGCTTTGATATTGCTTTTTGTGCTGTATTTTTTAACTGGGCTGACCATATCATGTTTTGCTGCCAATAATATTTCAATTACCTTACGTCTTAATAAAAAAGAAGCAACCACTTTGGATAGTATTGGAATGGTTGTAAAGATATCAGGTGTTAATTTAACTGATTCATGGCCTGTAATTAACGGTCTTGATTCATTTGATGTTATTCAGAGAGTAGCTTCAAGCCGTTTGGAAATAATAAAAGGTAAGTTCAGTTCGGCAAAGGAATACAATTATATGATCCGGCCTAAAGTTCAAGGAACATATAAGATCGGACCTGCCATACTTGATATTAGCGGAAAAACTATAACAAGTAATACCGAAAAGATTACTATCACAAAACCAAAACAATCTTCCGGCATAAACCGGGGGGGAGTTTTTCTAACTGCAAATATTTCATCTAAAAAGATCTATATAGAAGAGCAGGCAGTATACACTTTAAAATTATATCATCAGGGCAATGTGAATATTGTCTCATTTTATCTTCCGCAAACAGAGAGTATTATCTTAAAACAGATAGAAAAACCTCCTGAATACCAGAGCATTTATAATGGCAAAACCTATCACGTTATGGAGGTTCGCTATGTAATGATTCCTTCTAAAGAGGGAACATGCGCCATCGAACCGGCAAGGATAGGTCTTATTGCCAGGGAGTCACTTCGCGGCCCCGGTTTTAGAATGTTTGACGATCCTTTTTTCTTAAGTACAGAAGCTATTCCTCAGAATGTAATCAGCGAGCCGTTTGAGTTAAAGATTTTGCCCCTTCCGGAAAAGGAAAGACCATACGATTATACCGGGATGGTCGGAACATTCGATATGAAAGCAAGCATTGAACCAAAGAAAATAAAAAAGGGTGAATCCGCTACTCTTGCAGTTGTTATAGAAGGTCACGGCAATGTCAAAAAGATACCGGATTTAAAAGGCCCCAAGCAGCAAAACATAAAGATATATGCGGATCGTCCGGTACTTGAAGAATCTGTCGATTCAGAAGGTATTAAAGGTTCAAAAACATTGAAATGGGCGCTTGTACCGGAGAAAGAAGGGCAATATGAAATATCTCCATTAACCGTAAATTTCTTTGATACACAAAAACAGCAGTATCGCACTATAGAAACCCAGCCTTTGCAACTTTTGGTTCTGCCTGGAGAAAAGGAGCAGTTAGTCTCATCTGTTATGCCTTCTAATGTTATGCAAAACAAAAATATAGTAAAAAAAGAGGTTAAGGAAATCGGCCAGGATATCCTTCCTGTGCATGATTCCCTTGCAGTTTTGGCTAAAGAATTGCCGATGAATAACAGAATGCTGTTGATTTCTTTTCTGCTGGGCGCGCCTTTTCTTTGCTACATATCAGCATTTATACTTATAAAATTTAATAGAAAATCTAAAGAAGCAATGACTGCGGTTAGGATAAAAAAAGCTGCCGGGATTTTTATACGGCAATGCAGCAAAGCGAAAACAAGTTCAAACGATATGATATCAGAATTGCGAAATTACCTTAATAACCGCTTTGGCCTTGAGCTTGGATTACTTACTGCAAACGAAGCGCAGGAAGTATTAAAATCAAAAGGTGTCAGCTTAGAAACAGCAGACAGATTTAGGGATATTATTCTGGAATTGGAAAGCGCAGTTTATACAGGCAAGGGAAATGAGGTATGTAATCTGGCAGGAAAGGTCATAGAGATTATAAAAAAGGTTGAAAAGGAGATTCGGTGAGAACTTTTAAAGCTTTGATTATTATAATCTTCGTATTGGCAATTCTTCCAATTACTGCCAGCCATTCCCAAACAAGCGGATGGGAGGAGACTTATTTCAAAGCCAACATGGCATACAAGCAAGGCCGTTTTTCCGAATCAGTAGATGGTTATACGCAGTTAATAAGGGCCGGATATAAAAACGGGCACATGTATTATAACCTGGGGAACGCTTACCTGCGCATGGATCTTTCCGGGTATGCAATTTTAAATTACGAGCGTGCCCGTATCCTGATTCCAAGAGATGCAGATTTGAAATATAATCTAAAATATGCCCGTGACAGGATTCAGGATGCTATAGAAGAACCCCATGGTTTTTTGGAAATGGCTTTTTTTTGGATCGGCTCAACAAATATGATGGAATTGTTTTACTGTTTTGCCGGTCTAAACATCTTTTTCTGGGGGATTCTATTTGTCAGGCTTTTTAAAAAAACGGAATGGATATACTATGCATCAATGATTCTTTTTATCGTATGGATGATTTCCGGTACTTCTTTAGGCATAAAATGGTATCTTTTAAATACGGATGACCGGGCGGTAATACTTGAAAAAGAGGCAAATATCCATGCCGGACCGGACGCTAAAGATACGCTGTTGTTTAAGCTTCATGAAGGTACTGTAGTGCACCATGAAAGATCAGAAGAAGGGTGGTCTATTATTAGCCTGCCTGATAAAAAACGAGGATGGATCAATAACGGGGCGCTGAAAAATATTATAAATAATGAGCCACTTTCAAAACGTTTCAGTTTGGTCAAGCTCAAGGCGGGAGAAAATTTCAACCACAGGAATACAGTTAGTATTTCGAGGATTGAAATTTGAGCCCAACGCAGAGATCGGCCAAAATGGGGCGTTTTGAAACTGGCTCATAATAAATAAGGTAAAGATATTCCAATTATATATCCTCATCGCCCTCAACAAATTCATCTTCGGCAATTGAAATGCTTGCTTTGCGACCGGTTATCGGAGTTTTAGCATCATATTTTTCATCAAAACTTTCATCAAATATTTCCTCTATCTCTTCCGGTTCTTCGTCTATGGGTTCGTCCTCCAACAATTCAACAACCTCTTTGGTAAGATGGCTGGCATCATCAAATAATACTTCGGTGGATTGAACGTTTTGCGAATCATGCAAAGCTAATATTGCTTCAGCTAATTTTTCGGCCTGCAAAATAGGAGGGAAAAAATTGTGAGTACGAAGAGCAGCAATCAATTCATCTTTTCCTATTGAAATCGCATCCTTTATAATGGACGTATTATAAGTTTCTTCGCAAAGCATTGAAAATAATTCTTTATCAAGCTCGGCATATTCACTTATAATAAAATTATTATTTTCATCATCTTTTGTAATTATATATTTTTGTTTCATATTCCACCTCTTATGGAAAAAAATTCTTTACGGACGTTTTAACGGCCCACCATATTTTCAGACGCATAAATAGCGGTTGGTTAATAAAGCACAAAGGAATAATGCTGTCAAAAACTAATTAAAATTATTTTAAATAATTTCATTTTATTAAATAAATGCCATTTTAGCTAAATGTTTTCAGACAGGTATTAATATTTGCAATATATTATCAGTAAATTCTGTTTTTTCAAGATATATAATTTAAACCCAAGGATAAAAATATTTATAGATTAATTTTCATACTCCCATTTACCTTTAAAAGTTGGTAAAATAAGAGCTTTTTTTAATTGTTTTAAAAAAAGGCTTCTTGGTATTTCTTTTGCCCCGAAACGTTTAAGATGTTCGGTTGCAATCTGACAGTCGATAAAATCAAAAGCATTATCTTTAAGGCATTTTACAATAGCAACAAATGCTACCTTGGAAGCATTGCTTTCAACAGAAAACATGGATTCACCGAAAAAGCATCTTCCCAGCGAAACCCCGTAGAGTCCGCCCACGAGTTTATTGTCTTTCCATGCTTCTACCGAATGGGCATAGCCTGATTTATGAAGCATGCAATATGCATCTATCATTTCAGGCACAATCCAGGTACCCTCGGTTTTCCGGTTATTTGTGAAGGCACACGAATTGATAACCTGTTCAAACGCCGAATCAAAAGTTATATGAAAAATTTCTTTCTTAATGACTTTATAAAGACTTTTTGAAATCCTGATTTCATCCGGATATAAAACAAGACGAGGATCGGGCGACCACCAGAGTATGGGCTCACCTTTGGAATACCATGGAAATATGCCAAGATTGTAAGCAAGCAGGAGGCGCTCTTTACTAAGATCGCCTCCTATAGCAAGAAGACCTTCTTCGCCGGCAAGTTGCGGCGGAGGGAAAATTATTTCTTTATTAAGACGATAAACTGGCATTAATATTCTTAAAAAGCAAACCTTGATTTTTCAGCAATGTATTAAGATGCAAAAGAAAAAGCAGGTTTGTCATTTTCAATATCAAGAACCACGCTTCCACCTTTTTTGAGTTTTCCAAACAAAATTTCATCCGAAAGAACATCTTTAATTTCAAGCTGAAGAACTCTTCCAAGAGGTCTTGCTCCATATCTTAGGTCATAGCCTTTTTGTGCAAGCCAGGTTCTTATACTGGTTGAATATGATAGAGAGACTTTTTTTGCAGTAAGTTGTTCTTTAAGTTCATCCATGAATTTATCAACAACCATCTCCATGATATCAAGAGTTAATGGTTTGAAATTAATTATATCATCAAGCCGGTTTCTAAATTCCGGGTTGAAAAGGTTTTCAATTGCTTTATTCCCTTTGCTTTCAGGATCATATTTTACTTCTGCAAAGCCGATTGTCTGGGCGCTCATTTCACGGGCTCCGGCATTTGATGTCATGATAATTATAACATTTCTAAAATCCGCTTTTTTCCCGTTGTTGTCGGTAAGTGTGGCATGATCAAGAACCTGAAGAAGAATATTATAAATATCGGGGTGTGCTTTTTCTATCTCATCGAACAGCAACACACAATGGGGATGTTTGCGTATTCCATCAGTTAAAAGCCCAGCCTGATCAAAGCCGATATAACCGGGCGGAGCTCCTATAAGACGGGCTACAGCATGTTTTTCCATGTATTCGCTCATGTCAAAACGCATGAATTCTATTCCCATGATGCGTGAAATCTGCCTTGCGACTTCTGTTTTGCCTACACCTGTGGGGCCTGTAAAAAGAAATGACCCAATAGGATGATGAAGAATTCCAAGCCCTGCTCTTGATCGTTTTATTGAAGTTACAAGAGATTTTATAGCGTCATCCTGTCCGAAAACCACGCTTTTTAAATTGTTTTCAAGATTTTCAAGCTTTACGCGGTCGGAAGAAGATACGCTTTTTTCCGGAATTCTTGCCATTTTTGCTACAATTTTTTCAATATCGGATGGCTGTATTTTTTTTCTGCGAACAGGGTTTGAAAATCTTACAAAAGCTCCTGCTTCGTCTATTACGTCGATTGCCTTATCAGGCAGATATCTGTCGTTTACATACTTTGCAGAAAGTTCGGCGGCAGCTTTCAGTGAGGCATCAGTATATTCGATGCCATGATGCGCTTCATAGTGGCATTTCAAGCCTTTTAATATCCGTACAGTTTCAGTAACCGTCGGTTCGGGAAGTTCAATTTTTTCAAAACGACGGGATAAAGCTCTGTCTTTTATAAAATAGTTTTTATACTCCTCGTAAGTAGTAGAGCCGATACATCGCAAGTCACCCGACACAAGAGCTGGTTTTAATATATTGGATGCATCCATTGAACCGCTGCTTGTAGCACCTGCTCCGACAATCGTATGGATTTCATCTATAAACAATACGGAATCCTTTCTTTCCCGAAGTTCCGAAATGATTCCTTTCATCCGTTGCTCAAAATCTCCCCTAAATTTTGTTCCGGCAAGAACAGAACCCATATCAAGAGAATAAATATGAATATTTTTAAGCAAGTCCGGGACATCTCCTGCTATTATTTTCTGAGCAAGCCCTTCTGCCAGAGCTGTTTTCCCAACTCCGGGATCTCCAACAAAAATCGGATTGTTTTTTCTTCTTCTGCAAAGAATCTGTAAGGTGCGTTCTAATTCAAGATTACGGCCGATTAAAGGATCAAGTTTGCCTTCTGCCGCCAGTTTGATAAGATCAATTGTAAATGATTCGAGAAAATCCGCTTTCTTTTTCTTATCCGCCTTATCTGTTTTAACAAATCCGCCCTCAGCTTGTCCTGGAGAAGCTTTCGGAATATTATGAGAAATATAATTTAAGACATCAAGCCGTGTAATTCCTTCTAATGTCAAAAAATATTCTGCATAGGAATCTTTTTCATCAAAAATGGATACCAGGATATCTCCTATTTCAACTTCCTGTTTTTCTGCAGAACGGGCATGGTTGAAAGCTCTTTGTATTACCCTCTGGAAACCGGTTGTTTGTTGCAGCACATATTTTACTCCTTCAGGGGTGGTTTCAACCCGCATTTTAAAATAATTTTCCAAGGAATTATAAAGATTTTTTACATTGCCGCCACAATTTTCAATTATTTCAATTCCTGTAGTATCGTGCAAAATCGCAAACAAAAGATGCTCCGTGCCTGCAAATTCATGGCGTCTTTTTTTTGCTTCCTTTACTGCAAGTCCAAGTGTAGCGCTCAGTTCCCTGCTAATCATTATATTACCCCTTCTCTATAGAACATCTTAGTGGAAATCCCCTTTCACGGGCAAGAGAATGCACAGAATTCATTTTTGTTTCAGCCACTTCATATGCATACATGCCGCATATTCCAACCCCTTTTTTGTGGACATTCAGCATAATATATATTGCTTCTTCAGTTGATTTATGGAATATGCTCATTAGTATTTCAACGACAAAATCCATGGTAGTATAATCGTCATTGTGGAGCAATATTGTATACATGGAAGGTTCTTTAATTTCCTTCCTGGTTTCAGAAATGATGTTTTCTTCAATTTCCGGACTTATATTGGTTCCCATAAATTTTATATATTAAATTACTTATAACAATTGCTTAAAGGTGATTCTAATCTCTTATAAATACAATTTTAAAACAACGAAATATTTACTATCCCAAAGATCATATAGAAAATATCGTTTATTTTAAAAATTTCTTTAATATAAAATAATGATAATCAGGCAAAAAGTCAAATAATGATAATAACAGGGCAGCTAACCGCTATTAAATTAAACTGATATTTTTATAAGCATGTTAATAAACAAACTCGTTGGGATTCATAATGAATAAATTAAAATTTAAAAGGTTTTTTATATTGGAAAAAAGATGCTTAGGAGCGTGTATATTATTTATTTTGTTCAGATAGTGTAAGGATTTTGTTGAAAATATAACTTCATGACCTTCGTTCAGTTTGCAAATATAATACCTATTCTTGTAATCTTGCAAAGCTTTTAAATGAATATAGCTATAACTATCTGAAATTATGTTAATAGAATAGATTAAATAGTTATATAGCAGGTAATGTGATTAATAATATTGTAAAGTTTTCCGACAATATTGTGGTTTTTTGCAAAGTTCTTGCCTAAGGTAGGTTTTAAAACAATTATTACTTTAAATATTTGCGTTAATGAAAATACCTGATTTCAGACAGAAATATATATTGTTGTTTTCTCAGCGATTATGATATTGATGAGCTGTTCTGTGAGTGGCTGAGGCCAAGGGACGCATGTTTAAAATATTGTGTCACAGCTGGGAAATCATGCGTTAAATGGAGAAAACATACATCACATCAACATGCGGTCCATTGAAAAACTATTCTACTCAACTCAAAAGGCATGTGAGGAATGATAATATTGATTTAATAATTACAGCGCATAAACATCACAATAAGCTGTATTCATCTCCCTTTGACACTCCGGATGAAAACATTATAGACACGGTTTCTATCCCTGTTCTGATATTACCAAAAAATTAGTTAGTGTCCATTCTTAATACCGTTTTTTAAGTGAGTACGATGTCTGGTACCGGGAGAAAAAGAAGAATCAGCAGGTACCATCTATCAGAGAAAAGATCGGGGCTCAAACCTTAATTAGTGATTAAATATTCACGTATCAAGGTGGGTGACCTTACTTGCTCTGACCCTACTTGCTCTAAAAAATAAAACTGCATATAAAAAATAAATGGTGTTTGTAATGACTGAAAATGTAAGCTGGTTTCCAAAACATATGAAAACTTCTGAGGAACTTTTGAAAAAGAGCTTGAAAGCCGTAGATATTGTTTTCGAGGTTTTGGATGCAAGGGTTCCCTTATCCAGTAAAGATATAAATATTGATAGAATAATCGGGCAAAAAGCAAAAATTATTATTTTGAATAAATGCGACCTTAGCAGTGATGATGGCAACAAAAAGTGGATTGCCTTTTTTAAAAGAGGTGTTACCGAGGTAGCGCTGGTAAGTGCTGTTACAGGTGATGGTTTGAAAAATATTGCGAATTTAGCCCGTAATGCAATTAATAAGGCTGGAATCAAAAATAAATCCATAAGAGCCATGGTGGTAGGTATACCCAATGTGGGCAAATCCACTTTGATAAATTGCATAGCCGGGAAAAAAAAGGCCAAGGCTGCCAATAAACCTGGAGTTACACGGGCTAAACAGTGGATAGAGGCAAAATCACAATTTGAACTTCTGGATACTCCTGGAATTTTGCGCCCCAGAGAAGATAAAGAAACTTTTTCAAATCTCGCCTTTATCGGAACCATAAATGATGATGTTCTGGATGTGAGGACTCTTGCATCTAATCTTATAGAAAAACTGATTGAAATTGTTCCGGAAGAATTATGTGCCGGATTCAAAATTGATATTAAAGATAAAACGACCCTTGAAATTCTGGAAAATATTGCAGCCAAAAGGGGCTGCCTTTTAAAAACTGGCATTGTCGATTATATGCGAGCGTCCAATATTGTTTTGAGTGAATTCAGGAAAGGGAAACTGGGTAAAATTACTTTAGAATATCCAGGTTGTTAATGGAAACGAAGAAACCTATTAAATTGTATACGGATGGTCAAAACAAAATATGATCGAACAATCAAATGATAACAAAAGAAAGAAGACGGCAGTCTTGTTTTCAGTTCAAACTCATGGCGTTTCCGATGAGGAGAACGATTCGTCTCTCCTCGAACTCAGGCGTCTGGTTAAAACCATGGGTCTCGAAGTCATCGCAACGCTAACCCAACGCCGCCCAAAACCTGAGATGGGAACCTTATTGGGCGCAGGAAAATTAAAAAAACTTGCCGGCTATACCGGCGGCACTGGAATTGTTGAAGGATTCAGCCGGAAATCACCAGATGAAACCTGCGACGACGAAACCTGCGACGACATGGACGACGATTATCCAGTCGGCAGTCTCGCCGGCTCAGATGAAGAGAGTGCCAGCGATGACCAAATGGCAAAAAACAGTGTGCAAGCCGATGTTGTCGTCTATGATGGTGAAATTTCCACTAAACAATTGCAAAATCTTGAAAAAGCGACCGGCGCCGAAGTTTTGGATCGAACCGGTGTGATCCTCGAAATATTCAGCCGTCATGCCAAAAGCCGGGAGGCCCTCATTCAGGTGGAGATCGCCAAGTTGACTTATTTGGCGCCAAGGCTGAGAGCATCTCATTTTGGAGGTGATCGTCAAGGCGGCGGTATTGGATCTAAAGGCGCAGGAGAGACTTCTCACGAACTCGATAAGCGTCGTATCAGAGACCGCATATCTGAACTAAAGTCACAACTTGTTGGAATTCGCGACGAGCAAAATAGACGGCGCAGCCGCAGGAAAGAAAATCTCCAGGTCTCTCTGGTCGGTTATACCAATGCCGGCAAATCGTCGCTGATGCGAAAACTGACCGGTAGCGATGTATTGGTAGAGGATAAATTATTTGCAACGCTTGATACCCGTGTGAAATCTTTGCAGCCAGAGGCTTTTCCTCCGGTACTCATCTCCGATACCGTTGGATTTATAAAGAAATTACCTCACGATTTAGTTGCATCTTTCCAATCTACTCTTGATGAGGCGCTTGCCGCTTCGTTACTTTTGTTTACGGTCGATGCCTCCGATCCGGCTTTTCGATCTCAATTGGCTGTGACGCAATCGGTCCTGAAAGAGATCGGTGGTGAAAAAATTCCAAACCGGATAATCCTGAACAAAATTGACAAACTCACAATCGGAGAGCTGGAAGAGCTACAACGTGAATTTCCAGAGGCAATCTTCATCTCTGCGCATAACCCTGAGGATGTCGCATTTCTACGAAAGAAAATTCTTCAGTATTTCGAATCAAATATGATCGAAACCACGATATTGATCCCGTACGACAAAGGACACCTTTTAGGACAGTTAAGAACCAAAGCCGGCATCATAAATGAATCCTACGACGAAACAGGAACGCAAGTAACATTCAAGACTTTCCCGGAAACATTAATATGGTTACAAAAAAAGATGGGGGATTTTTAAAGACATTCTATACTCCCAATAAACTTTAAATTATATTGTTGATGGCACAGCAATATCAGTCCCAGCCACATCAGCTGCTTCCACCAGTTTCAGGCCAAATTGTTTAGCTCGGTTTTTCATGTTTTTTATT
>JAHITX010000033.1 GCA_018817425.1 Pseudomonadota bacterium | reverse complement strand
TTTGTTAATTATCAATATGTTATAGTTTTTTGCGAAAATGCCCGGATTTTAAATATTCCGTTACTGATTGCGAAAAATAAATTCAAGATTTGTTCTGGGTGGTAATATTATGCATCTTCTTAACTTCACCGAGAATTGCTGGAACTTTTAAATTTGATTCACTATAAAGGATAAGGGACCGCCATAAGCCCTGTTGTTTCATCAAACCCAAGCATTATATTCATATTCTGAACAGCCTGGCCTGATGCTCCTTTTACAAGATTATCTATAGCAGAAATTAATATGATTCGATTTGTTTGTTTATCTATCACAAATCCTATATCGCAATAATTTGTGCCTCGCACATGCATTGTATCGGGAAGCCTGTTTTGATCATACAATAACCTGATAAAAGGCCGCCCTGAATAGAAAGATTTCAAACATTCATTAATATCTTTGTCACTGACATTTTTTTTAAGCTGTGCATAACTTGTTGTAAGCATACCTCTTGTCATAGGTACAAGGTGTGGCACAAAAGTAATTTTTATATTTTTGCCTGTTTCTATCGACAAAATTTCATTTATTTCAGGATTGTGCCTGTGAACCGCAACCTTGTAAGCTTTAAAAGATTCATTAGCTTCGCAAAAATGTGATGAAAGAGCAAGGGAGCGGCCTGCTCCGCTTACACCGGATTTTGAATCGGTAATAATGGTTTTGCCATCAATAAGTCCCGCTTTTAACAAAGGAATAAGAGGAAGCAGTGTGCTTGTAGGATAACATCCTGGGTTGCCTATTAAATCCGAGTTTTTTATTTTATCGGAATATATCTCACAAAGTCCGTAGACAGCCTTTTTAAGCAGGTCTTTTGCAGTATGCTCCTGATAGCAATCTTTGTAGGCCTTATGGCTCTTGAATCTGAAATCTGCCGAAAGATCGATCACCTTCTTTCCTTTATTAATAAGAACAGGTGCAATTTCCATTGGTATTTTGTGTGGCAGAGACAGAAAGAAAAGGTCAGCTTTCTTATAAAGTTGCTCAAGAGAAAGTTCCTCGCACACAAGATCCACATGGCCTGCCATAGAAGGAAACACCCTGTCAAATCTTGTCCCGGCATATTGTCTTGAAGTAATAACTGTTATCTTTGCCTTCGGATGTCCCGAAAGTATACGAACAAGTTCGGCACCTGCATATCCCGTTGCACCTACAATTCCAACTCTTACCATTTTACCCTCCGGTTATATATATTCGTATGATACTGATACGAATTGATTCATCACTTTGTAAAAAGGTTAATAATTTCTTCGACTTTTTTCTGATGGAAACGCTCTTCATCGGCAAGTCGATTAAATATTTTCCGGTATTCATGATTGCTGACATTGTCTTGGATAAACCGAAAAGCACCTTCCATTTCCTGTTCCAGGGCAAGTATTTGTTTAAAATAATTGATATAATTTTCCTTAGAAAACATCGCAGGATTCCTCTTGAATTTTTTTCAGCAAATTTTCCAATTGCTTTTTATGTACCCTGTTTGAATTAATCAGATATTTTATTGTGCTGGTTGCTTTTTCAATGTCGGATTGAGCAATGTTGCTTCTTGTTATTATTGCTTTAAGATGCTCCAGATAAATACTGGTTGCACTTTCCTCCCGTTTGATGCTTTCTTTGACATGGTTGATAAGTTCCTCTTTTTTCACCTTGCCGGACTCCTTAAAAATTCTTGAGAATACGATGTTTTGTCATGTATAATAATTGCCCGCTTCTTATCATGATGAGCATTGATACGCCAGTCCATTTTCTTTTTAATCTGAAACCATACAATTCCGGTTATTCCCCATTGTCGTGCGGTATCCAAGGCATTGCTGATCCATTGTGTTTTATCTCCGCCATCGGATACGCTTGCAGTCTCAAATACAACAACCGGTTTTCCCGGGGCAATGATTTTTAATTCTTCGAATAAATTTTTAAAAATGTCATGAAATGACTTCCATGAACTGCACCATCCCTGCTGTTTTTGTGTACAGGCTGTTCCCCAGTTATATCCATCCATTCCGATAATATCTACAACATCATTTCCTGGGTAATAGTTTGCAGCACGGTTCCATACGGCAGATGAGTCACAAGATTCGTTGGGTATAGATTCTGCGTTTGGGCAAAATATCCAAACGGCATTTTTTATATTTGCCTTTTTGAATCTGGATACCACATATCCAAACATTTTACGATAGATCTTTGGACTGTCAGGCCCATATCCATTTTTATCCGTTCCCCAGTGGTATCTGTTGATATTCATTTCATGAGCAAACCGGACCATAACCGGTATGTCCAATTTACCTATTGAGGCTGCAAAAGAATCAATATAGGCATCGTATTTTCCGGACAGAATAGAATTTGAGGAAATCATGAATTCCTTGCCATTAAGGATGTACATGGGTTCCCATGTTATACAGGGAACAGCTCCATAGCGCTTGATTGCCTCAATACTATCATCAGGCAAAAAAACCTCCTCCTGAAGATATGAAAAGGGCCACTGGATATAAAATACTACTATTTTTGGCTTTGCGCCGGTTTCTGTTTCAAAATCTTTTAATTGATTTTCATTAATATTGAGCCCTTCGACTGCAACACCCCATAAGGGACGCGTATCTTTTATGTCTGATGCAGCATTACAATATGTGGCAAACAAAATAACGATTACTAACAGTGTAATCATTTTCCCCAAAACCGGTTTTTTCATATATCTTTACTCCCGTTTGACTTATTGAAATAAAATATTGAAGAAAGGATGAGGAAATGATAAAGGCACCACAGCATGTTTACTATCAGCGCCCCCGCTGGGTATCTTTCATAATACAATCTGTTTAGCCCCCATATTATTGCTGCAAAACTCAAAGCCCAGATAAAAACCTGTACCCATATATCTTTCAATGGAAGGGCTGCGCTTTCGCCTTTGGGAGTGGTAACGAAAGTCCCCCGCACCCCAAGCAGCGCAAGTATTGAAGCTTTTATATAAACGGGAAACGTGATGGCCATCAGAAGCTGCCCGGTAAAAATATCTTTTGCCCGGTAGTTTCTTTTTTTAAGTGTCCAGAAGAATGAGAAGACGGTTATAATTATATATGGGGTAAAAATGAGAATGTACATTTCCGGTCTTGCAAAATAGCTAGGGACATTAAAAAACAGATAAAAAACAGGACAACTGACCAGAATAAGAAAAACCGGGCCGATAAAATAATGTGTGCTTGACAGTAAATATTCCCACCACTTGACCGTAGTCATTTTTTTGGGATTTCGCACAAAAAGCTTAATAACCTGGGAAAGAAGCCCAACAGTGCCAAGCGCCCATCTGAACTGTTGCTTAAAATAGCCTCCCAGGTCTTCCGGGCCCATGCCAAAAGCCATTACCTCATTCAAGTAGGCTGATCTCCATCCATTAAGATGAAATTTAAGTGAAGTGGCAAAGTCTTCCGTTACCGATGATTCATCAAAGCCGCCAACATCCGTCAGCGCCTCTCTGCGGAAGATGACATTGGTGCCGCAACAAAACATTGCATCCTGGAGGCTTTTTCCTTCGCAAATGTATTCGTAAAATATAACCTGCTGGAGTCCTGCTGCGCGTGCAATACAGTTTGTCTCAAAATTTGTATAGTACTGTGGCGTCTGAATAAAGGCAAGTTTTGAGTTCTGTTCCATAATTTGCACCAGTGCTTCAACAAAATTTGGAAAAGGGTTTTGATCGGCATCAAATACTATAATGTATTTTTCCGTTTCCGGTTTTTCTCTGCCGCCAAAATTTTGAAAACTAAATCCTTCTTTCTGCCTGCCTTCCAGAAAGTCAAGAAAATCGTTTATCATGCCTGCCTTGGCTCCCCGCCATTTCCTTCTGAAAAGATTAATTCCGATCCTTTGGCAGAGCAAATCTACTTTATCACGGTATGCATTCATTTCAAAAGAGTTGGCGCCGGGAAGGTTGTATCTGGTATCGTCAAGAAAATATATATGCTTGTTTGGATAGGTAAGGTTATAAAAGCTTATCAGGGTATTTTCGATTACTCCAATAGGCTCTTTAAAAGAGGAGACAATGATTGCAACAGGCGGATATGAAGTCAGGGGGGGAGTTGAATTTTTTGAAATGGCGTTTGTTTTTTTTCCGGCTGTGACATGTATGATTTCAAGAAAATACCCAATCCCATGTACCAGAATAAATGTTTCGGCAAGAAGAAGAAAAAAAGCAAGAGTCTTTTCATACCACATATATTCGGCGGCAATAAAAAGAAATGTTCTTACGATAAGATAGATAAAAGTGATCAGAATTGCCCCGAAAGGCAATATAATAAACGCCGTTATTTTATTTTTTCCTGCGCTTTTCATATCTTCTAAAACCTTAATTGTATTTTTCCAGAAATACTTTCCGCATCCCACTCATTGGAACGATGGAGCATTGCGTTTATTTCAAATGTAAGATAATCAGATATTTCATGGTGCCATTTCCCATCAATTTGTGCAGAAGAGTTTCCGTCATTACCGGCTCCGAAAGAAATGCGGATATCGTAGTATTTGTTTTCATTGCCGCATAAAAAATACTCGGACAGATCGTGGTGCCATTGAAAGTTTATATCTGTGCCGAAATAGTTTTCCGGTGTCCAGTAGGGATGTGTTATATCAATCAGCGCCGGCCCGTTATATATGTATAAGCTGTCCTTAGCAGTGTCGCGGTAGTTTTCGGAAAGAGTTACTTTAAATATACGGGGATGATCGGTAAAAGCATAGCCGATTCCAAGAGAATGATGGTATCCTTCGTTGTTATCATTATAGTCGATATAGCGTGCTTTGCCGGTTAGCTCAAGATGTCGGGTTATATCCGAACGGGTGGCCAGTGACCATGTTTCGGCCTGGGCTTTTTGTCTGATACCAAAATAATTGTAAAGTTCATCCGATTTTTCATAACCGATACCTACATGTGCATAATTTCTGAGGTTAAACCAGAGACCGGCATCACCGGTATCTGTGGTTCCAAAAATTTCTTTTGAATATTTTTTATGTGTCCACTTTGCCTCTGCGCTTACGATAGCGCTTAAAACGCCTCGAAATGCGATGGAGAATCCGTTAGCATGGTATGATTGATCCGTAAAGTCCGGTTTTTCTACCCAGTGATGTACTTTTGTTTCAAAGCGATATCGGCACATGAAAGGAATTTGTGCTGTAAGATCGTATCGGTTTCTTGCTATTTGCGAAAGTTCTCCACGCCCTTTTTCATGCCAGTAAAAGTAGTCAATACCAACAAGCGGCCAGCTTCTTTTTTCCAATATACTGAGTGCAACTGGGGCTAAGCTGTGCATTGGGTCGATATGTAGAAGGTTTTGATAAACAGCAGACTCACGATCACATAATCCCAGAGCGCATTGGATCTGGGCATAGTCAAAGAGTGCTTCTTCATTGCCCGGAGTAAAGCTGATGAGTTTTTCAAAGACTTCCATCGATGGAATAAATCGCTTTTCCCATGACAGCCTTTTTGCTTCCTTTTCAAGAAAGGCACTCTTTTGAATTTTATAAAGGGCGGACAGCTCAATCAGTTTCCTTTCCAGATCCAGAGCACGATCAGACTCAAGTGAATTTTTGATAGCATCACTTTCTGCCATAATCGTTTCGTATCCTTTATAAACAGACCCATTTTCCGCTGTCTTATGCAGTTTTATACATTCAGCAGATAATTTATGAGAATTTGTTTGTCTGCATAAGGGTTTCAGGCCATCGGCAAGTTTTTGGTCTGTACGGGGGGTAAGTATCTCATCATATGCTGCCATAGCAATGTCATACATTTTTCCCCACATGGCCGTCCTTGCCTTTTCGCGCCTGCATACAAAATCGCCGGGATTCAAACGATTGATTTCGGTATAAAGGTCAACAGACTGCCGGTAGTGTTTGGACCAGCCGAGTACTCTGGCCAAGCTGATGAGTATTTTTGAATTTTCGGGAAAAATTTTTGAAAGTTCTTTAAAATGCTTTATGGATTCATCATATTGCGAGTTTGCAGCAAGGGTTTCGGCAAGAGCCAATCTTGCGTGAAAAAATGCGGGGTCTTCAATTATAATGGTGCGATAGCAGTTAATAGCTTCTTTTCGGAAACCGTTTGATGCAAACATGTTTCCCCAGTTCATCAGCGCCTGTGGATTTTTTCTGTTTTTTTCTAAAATATCTTTGATAAAGCGGGCTGGTGTGGCTTTTTGATGCCCTTTATTATAAAAAATTATTTCCGGATTGTTCCCATCGATCCGGAATGCTTCCGCAAAACATAAGCAGGCTTTTTTATCATCACCAAGTTTCAGGTATATCTTGCCTTTTTCCAGAAAAGAAATTGCTTCTTTGGATGATATCCTGGAAAGGACATCAAAGTTCTTAAGTGCTTCATCATAGTTTTTTGTAAATGCCAGCGCTTTTCCTTTTAAATATAGGGACTTTTCATGATTTGGATTTTCAGACAAAAGCAGGTCAAGGTATATAAGACTTTTAGTGAAATCCTTTTCATCGTATTTTAATTCTGCAAGCCCAAAGAGAGCTTTATCTTTTTCCTTACCTTCTGTTAAAAGCATCCGGTAAATGCTTTCCGCTTGCTCAAAGCGTTGTGAACTTTTAAGAAGTGATGCAAGTTTAAGCTTGGTTTCCGTCGAATCAGGATGAAATTTAATGTAATTTCTATATATTCGTTCCGCCCGGTAAAAATCTCCCCAACCCATCATTTGGTCTGCAAAACGCAGATTGAGATCTTTGTCATGTTTTAAAGCAAGTGCGCGGTTATAGTAATCAATGCATTTTTCAACATGTCCGACGGAAGCTTCCATATCTCCCAGTTCGCTTAATATCAAGGCATCCGGCTGAAGTTGTTTTAATATAATTTCTGCCTCCCTGTATTTTTGTTGCAGAAGATATGTTTTTCCGGAAGAAAGCCGTGCTCTGATATTATTGGAATCTTTCTTTAATACCATATTAAACTCTTTTAACGCCATATCGTATTGCTTCATTCGAAAATAGATATCTCCCGTTTCGAGATGAAGCATCATATTGTCCTGGCTGCTTTCAAGTAATATATTGTATTCATGGAGGGATTCTCTCAAAGTTGCATTGTTGTATGAAAGAATTCTGGCAAGAGTGTGACGTGCCTCAAAATCGCTTATCATTTCTTCCGGTGATACTATGCTGTTTGTAACGGTTGTACGAAGATTTGGTTTTGCGGTTTCAGCGATAACCGGTATAGCCGGAATCAATGACAGAAATGTTGCTGTGAAAAAAACCAAAATATGAAATGATAAGGCAAATTTTTCAGAATATTTAAAATTTGAATTATTGCGAAAGATCAAATGATATTTCATTTAAGTGTTTTCCTGAGTTCGTCCGCCGCATCCTCGGGTTTGCCGGCCCAAACAAGAACAAAGGCATATTGTCTTCTTACCTGAATGTCGTTTGGAATGTCAGCCAGTATTATTTTATATTCATCAAGTGATTCCTGGTACTGTTTTGTCCAGCTAAGTATTCTGGCAAGTTTGATTCTTGCTTTATGATCATGGGGATTTTTTTTTAGATAACTTCGATAAAGATATCCAGCCTTTTTATAATCTTTCTGTTGCACAAGCAGATCGGCGATTAGAAGCTGAGTCTTGTCATCAGTTTTGTCGATAGGAATAAGATGAAGTTCTTTAATTGCTTCGTCTTGTTTTCCATGCCAAACGAGAACGTTTGCGAGCTCTGACCGGGCCTCATAAAGATCAGGTTTTTCCTTAAGTACTTTTCTGTATTCCGCAATGGATTCATTGTAGCGTTTGACATAGCTTAGTACCCGTGCCAGTTCCCATCGTGCCTGCCAGTCAGGAATAAATTCCAGCGCTTCATCCATGTTTGAATATTTATTTATTTCCTGCGGGGTCTGGTTTTTGCCCCATGATATGGTGCCAATAAATAGTATTACAATAACGGAAATAATAATTTTGTTAAAAAACATATAATTTAAAGCTTTTTTCATTGGTTTTCTCCAAGAGCAGTCCGGTATTCGAATATGGCTTTATCAAAATTGCCTTTCCATGTATATATTCTGGCCAAATTGATGTGTGCTGTGCGGTCTTCATGGTTTACCGAAAGAAGCATGGTCAGCACATCTATTGCCGAATCGTACTGTTTTTTTGTTATATAAAGAGAAGATAAATTTATAAGCAGTTCCCGCTCCGTAAATCCCAGTTTTATCATTTTTTCAAAAACAGGAATGGCTTTGTCGAATTTGCCGGTTGCCAGATAGGATGCCCCAAGATGCCTATATACCGTTGGATCATTTTGTCCTGCATGGTATAATTGTTCGTATGAATGAATAGCCTGATTGAATTCTTTTTTAGAAAAATGATTTTCGCCGGTTCGAAATATTACCCGGTCCGAGTTGGAAAGATGATATCCAAATGTAGTGATAATGGCTATTACAGCCAAAATGAATATTAAATAAAATCTATTCATAAGATATGCAGCGCATCATGCTTCACTGATTGGGTTCACATAGTAATTCTGCCATTTATCTGTTAATAAAAAAGCAGGGTTTAATTAATTGTGATCTGTATATTAGACAAAAAAATAAAAGCTAAGGGTGCTTATAAGAGGAAAAATATATTTATTAATAACTTAATAAGTTTATCGTTTTATGTCAACAATAAATCACATGCATTATAATAATTGCTATAATCTGGATTTTAAAGATTCATGGAATTATAATTCAACTTTTTCTTTACATTTATTGGAATGTGAGTTTAGAAATAATAGACGGAATAATAATAACTGATGTATTTGAGGTGGAAAATAATATGAATACGCACATGCTGAATAAAGAAAAGAAAAAACTTGCCGGGCTCTCATATGAGATGGGTCCGATACGTCCACCCAGCGAAGGTGGCAGTAATTCTCTTTTGATAAGAGTTACCAGAAACTGCCCGTGGAATCGATGTACATTTTGCTTTGGCATAGCATATGAGCATGAAAAATTTCAGTTGAGATCTGTAGATGATGTCAAAACCGATATAGATACGGTGGGACTTATCTGCGAAGAAATAAGAAAAATATCAGAAGAAACGGGCCGTGCCGGCAATATAAATACCCTGTCAGCGGGAGCTGTTTTTAAAAGACTGCCTCTTAACGATAATATTCAACATAGTTATTTCAATGTGCTAAACTGGCTGCAATCAGGTGCAAGAACAGCCTTTTTGCAGGATGCGGACACTCCGGTTATTCCCACGCAGCAACTGATCGAAATTATACTTTACTTAAGAAATAAATTTCCTTCTATTGAAAGAGTAACATCTTATGCAAGAGCAAAGACCATATACAAGAAAAAAGACGATGAGCTTGCCGATCTGTACAAAGCAGGGCTGACAAGATTGCATATAGGGCTTGAGACAGGTGATGATGAGCTGTTAAAAAAGGTACAAAAAGGTGTGACAGCAGAAGAACATATTATTGCCGGAAGAAAAATAAAGAAAGCCGGAATGGAACTTTCAGATTATATTATGCCGGGTCTTGGCGGAAGAACAATGTCTGTACAGCATGCCAAAAATACTGCAAGAGTATTGAATGCAATTGATCCTGATTTTATCAGATCAAGGCCTTTCAGCCCATTCCCGGGAACGCCTATGCTGGATGACTACCTAAGCAACAAGTTCGAGTTATTATCACCTCATGAACGTCTTAAAGAGATGAAAATACTTATAACAGACCTTAATGTAACCGGCAGAGTTTGCTTTGATCATTACAGAAATTCGGCATACTATAATATATCGGGGCAGCTTGTGCATCTTTTTAAACAAAGCTATGACGGATATAAATTCCCTGAAGAAAAAGAAACTGTTCTGAACTTAATAGAAAAAGGCCTTGATATAAATGAAGATAAATTTCTACAACCTAAGGATTTAATTCCTATGGGGATTATTTAGTCCAATCCGGACAAATGCCTTTGATTATTTTATCGGCATAGTAATATTTTACTTTAGCTTTTCCCCCGGTTTTATAAATATATCTTTATGTATGAGTTATAAGAAGTGTATGTAGTTTATTGATATAATAGAATATATCTGATGTGCTGGTAATTTATCAAAAGAAAAGAATTTAGTACAATAATAATTATTTTTCTATTTATTTGCTTTCAGTATAATTGTTACTGCAAATCCTTTGGGCTTAAGGTTTCGTGCGGATACGGTACCACCGCAAGCTTCAATGCATGTTTTTACAATGGCCAGCCCAAGGCCGACACCGCCCGAATCCCGGTTGCGGGAGGGCTCTATACGGTAGAAAGGCTCAAATAGCTGATCCAATAAATCTTCGGGAACTCCGGGTCCTGAATCCCTGAGTTCAATTACTATTTTCTTTTCTTTTCTTTCAGTTTTGATCAGAACCGGCCCGGTGTTCGCTGCATATCTTATCGAGTTCCTAACAACATTGGCAATGGCTCTGCTTAAAAGTTCAGGATCTGCAATAGCTTTAATCTGATGTCCGGCATCAATAATGATCTTAGTTGCTGAAAGGCTCTCACGTTGCACTACACGCTCGATTATGGGAAGTAATTGTACGACTATGGGTTTAACTCGTAACGGGTTTGTTTCAGCCCTTGAAAATGAAAGCAATTCATTTACAAGATTTGACATATGAGCAACATCTTCGATTACATCAGCCACACGCTTTAGATTATCTTCATCGGCTCTTTGTTCAAGGATACCCAATCCGAACTGAATCCGGGCTATGGGTGACCCCAGTTCGTGGGCCACATCCCCCAAAAACCGCTTTTGGCCCTTCATATAAGCATCCAAACGCGATGTCATGTGGTTTATGGCGCTTGCCAGGCGTCCGATTTCATCGGTTCTCGGCTCTTTGATTCTTACATCGAAATTTCCTCTTGTGATTTCTTCAGCAGTGTGGGTCATTCTTACAATCGGCCTGGTGATATTTCTCACTAATGGTATCCAGAACAGAATCGAAATGAATAATATTGATGCAACAGCAATTATCCACGGAAGCGGATCAAAGAAAAAGCCGTTTCCTGTTATTGAATCGGATACGGCAATAAGCATTGCAGGCGGGTGCTGGTGCGGATGCTCGATCGGAATCGGAACCAGAATACGCGCCCAGTATCGTGCAGGGTTTTGGGTGCGCATCATTATCCGGGGCTTTTCAACATGCTTAGCTTCCTGTTTGTATTGCTTTTGCATTTCTTGATTTTTGGATAATTTAGTGGAAAGCTGAAAGTCATCCGGCGGTGGCGGCGGCTTGAGAGAATCCACAACTGTTTTCATTACAGAGCTGGGGATACCCATATCTTTTGAAAGATATTGAGTTCCATCTTCAAGTACAAGAGCAAAATTCACATGATTAATTTTACTGTGACGGGTAAGTACATCAGACCAGTTTGCCCGATTGGTCTTACTAAGCTCATATGAAATCAACCTTCCGGCAACATGCATCCGATCAAATGTCTGCCGTCCGAAAAAAGCATTAAGATCCATTTGAAACTGGAAAGCAAAGAACACAAATAAAACTCCTGCTATAACCGCCATGTTTAAAAACAGCCAGAAAAGTATTTTGGTTAGTAAAGAGGAAAATGGTTTCATAGCTTTTGACTATCCGGGGATCTGAACATATACCCGGCCGATCGAACGGTTTTAATGAATTTGGGTTTGCGGCTATTGTCCCCCAACTTATGCCTAAGTGAGGAAATATGTACATCTATTGAGCGATCAAACACTTCGTAGCTTCGGCCGGAAACGGCGTCCAAAAGCTGATCACGGCTTAATATTCGCCCGGATGCTTTGACCAGGCACACCAGAAGATCGAATTCGATAGGAGTCAGGGACAGTGTCTTTGCTCCCAACCGAACCATGCGTGATTTTTGGCTGATTACAAGAACGCCCGATATCAGTGTGTTACTGCCCGATGAGACCATTGCCGGTTGTTCGGATTTATAATACCGACGGGTTACGGCCCGGATGCGTGCCAGAAGCTCTCTTGAGGAAAAAGTTTTCGGAAGATAATCATCGGCGCCTATTTCGAGACCTACAATCCTGTCTGTCTCATCCCCTCTTGCAGTCAGCATTAATACAGGTATATCGGATTCCTTCCGCAGTTTTTTTAATACTTCAAAACCGTCCATCTCCGGCATCATGACATCAAGAATCACTACGTGAAAATTACCGGTCAGGGCTTTTGTCAATCCCTCCGTTCCGGTATGTGCCAAAGATAAATCATAGCCCATAGGTTCCAGATAGTCTTTGACCAGCCGGCACAATTTTTTGTCGTCATCTACAATCAGGATCTTAAGCCTGAATGGTAAATTGCCTGAAAGCATCATAATTTTCTCGCAGCAAAACAAATCGGATTTTATTGTTTCCCCAATGTAAAACGATCAGTTTAAATTTAATATAAGTATGATTCATATCATGGAAGCAAGCTGATTTACAAAATCTTTACAATTTCATGTCAAATTAAAATAATTCCTTTACATTTTATGTTTATTTTAAATCAAAAGGATAAATACCGGAAAACCCTAAATCATAAACCAAAACAAGGAGATGTAAAATGAGTTTAAAAAGGATAGCATTTGTCTGGAAATGGAAAAGGCCCCCATCACATGGAACCTTTCATGGAAGAAGACGGTGGTGGTAATTAGCTGAACATGAACAAACAACGGCAATAATATTTATTACGGTTTACCTTTACTTAATGATCAAAACTACCAAAAATAAAAACAAAACTTTTAACAGGATAAAAATCAGCAGGACAAGAGATTATTTGTTTTCCGGGTTTTTTGAGTTGCTATTGGTGCTGTTTATGCTGACAGATCTTTTTGGGTGTGCATCCGTGGGCCCTGATTATGTTCGGCAAGAGTTGGAAGTATCCGGCAAGTGGCATACGGATCTTAAAAACGGCCTTACTGCTAAAAAGGCAGACACCCGGACACTGGCTGAGTGGTGGAATACTTTTAATGATCCTGTCCTTTCGGATCTGATTTTATGCGCAGTCAAGGGCAATCTTGATCTAAAGGAAGCACGGGCAAGGGTGCGCGAAGCGCGTGCCAACAGGGGTATAAGCCGGTCAGCCCTCTTTCCTGTCATTAATTCTTCTGGCAAAGCAACCAAAACCCGCAGCAGCGGAAACAGCGGCTCGGGCACCGAGGGCGAACTTTATGCTCTGGGTTTCGATGCCGGCTGGGAGTTGGATGTCTTTGGCGGTGTCAGGCGTTCAATTGAGGTTGCCGAAGCTGAGCTGCAATCCACCGATGCGGATTTGCGCAATGTTATCATTTCTTTACTGGCTGAAGTTGCTCTTAACTATGTAGATGCCCGCAGCTACCAGACCCGAATGGTGCTAACGGATTCCAACATCAAAACCCAGGAAGAAACTTACAAATTGGTTCAATTACGATTTCAGGCAGGCCTAAGCGATGACCTGGAGCTGCAACAGGCTTGGTACAATCTGGCTAACACCCGTTCTCAGATGCCCACCCTGCGAACAGGTTTCAGGGAGGCAAATAATCGTTTGGCCGTCTTACTGGGTGAACAACCCGGAGCAGTACTTAAGCAACTTGAAGTTACAAAGCCGATTCCGGTTGTGCCGCTTGAAGTGGCTGTAAGCATACCGGCAGATGCTTTACGCCACAGACCGGACGTGTATCAGGCAGAGCGCAACTTAGCTGCGCAGACAGCTAAAATCGGCGTAGCCACGGCAGAGCTTTATCCAAAACTCAGCTTGGCCGGCTCGATCGGCCTTGATGCCTTATCTACCGGAAACCTATTTTCAAAAGGCAGTAGAACTTACAGCATCGGTCCTGAAGTTACCTGGACAATTTTTGATGCCGGTGCTATCCGCCGGAACATAGATATTCAGTCGGCGCTTCAGGAGCAAAAATTATTTCAGTACGAATCTGTGATTCTCACAGCTCTGGAAGAAGTGGAAAATGCCCTTGTTGCGTTTGACCAGGAGCAAGTGTCAAGAGAGTCATTAAAAGAAGCTGCTCAAGCTGCACGAGAGGCTGCCCATCTATCACAGGTCAAGTTCAATGCCGGATTGATGGGGTTTAGCGATGTATTGGAAACTCAGCGTTCCCTGCTTTCTTTTGAGGATCAGTTGGCACAAAGCGAGAATGCCGTTGCCTCCGATTTAATACGTTTATATAAAGCCCTCGGAGGTGGGTGGACATCAAACGCTCTTGGCATTACCAAAGAAGATAAGAAAGAACCGGAATGAAAAAAAAAGAAAACACAGATGCCCAACATAATGATGATATTTCCAAACTTTTGGGGATGGACTCTCCTAAGAAGAGTGCCGGACGATTGAAACGCAGGATTATCCTGATACTTGCAGTACTGTTAATAGCTTTTGTTACGTTCAAATGGAGTAAAAATAATGGATCTCAAAATGTATCCTATAAAACGCAAACAGTACAACGCGGAGATATTACCATTACCGTCAATGCCACCGGGACTCTTGAACCGACCAACCAGGTTGATGTGGGCAGCGAGTTATCCGGGATTATCAAGACCGTTGCGGTCGATTATAATGATCGGGTCAAAGTAGGCCAGGCACTGGCACGGCTTGATACTGCCAAGCTTGAAGCTGCGGTTTTGCAATACAAAGCAGCCCTTGAATCTGCAAATGCAAAGGTAATGCAGGCAAAAGCGACTGTCACTGAAACCGGCAGCAAACTCTCGCAACTTCAAAGAGCATGGCAATTGAGCAATAAAAAGGTGCCTTCACAGTCTGATCTTGATGCCGGAGAGGCAGCATTCGAGCGTGCCAAGGCAGATGAAGCAAGTGCCAGGGCAGCGGTTTCCCAGGCAAGGGCAACGCTTGAAGCCAATCAAACAGACTTATCAAAAGCGGTTATCCGCTCTCCGATCAACGGTATAGTTCTCACTCGTAGTGTGGATCCGGGTCAGACCGTTGCAGCATCACTTCAGGCCCCGGTGCTTTTCACTCTGGCCGAGGACTTGACTCAAATGGAATTACATGTGGATGTTGATGAAGCCGATGTGAGCCAGGTGAAAAAAGGTCAGGGTGCCACGTTTACTGTGGATGCTTACCCGGACCAAACTTTTCCGGCCCTTATCAGTCAGGTTCGTTATGGTGCTACGACCACAGATGGCGTAGTAACCTATGAGACTGTACTGAAGGTGGATAACTCCGAAATATTACTACGGCCCGGTATGACGGCTACTGCGGATATAACTGTCAAGAAGATCGAAAATGCGATTCTGTTGCCGAATGCGGCTTTGCGTTTTACTCCGCCGGTAACGGAATCTGAAAACAGTGAAGATGAATTATCCGGCTCGGGAGGGATTGTCAGCAAGCTGCTTCCAAGACCGCCACACCCGAAATCATCATCGAATCAGATCGCAAGTCAAAAATCCAACAGGAAAGAGCAAAAAGTCTGGATGATAAATGACAGCCGTCTTGTTTCCGTTTCCGTCACAATCGGCGCAACCGATGGAACCATGACGCAGGTGGTATCAGGTGATCTTGAACCGGGAACGGTGCTTGTTGTTGATACAATAAATATAAGTAAATGATTATGGAAAATTCCAACCCGAAAAGCAGTGAGTCCATGATCGAATTGCAGGCAGTATCCAAGGTATATGGAACAGGCAGTGCCGCAATGTATGCCTTAAGGGGTATTTCTCTGCGAATTGATTCAGGAGAGTTTGTAGCTGTGATGGGGCCAAGCGGGTCAGGTAAATCCACCTGTATGAATATATTGGGCTGTCTGGATCTTCCGAGTGCCGGTACTTATTGTTTTAAAGGCATTAAGGTTGAAAAGCTGACCCGTGATCAGCGTGCTGTACTGCGTCGCAGTTATCTGGGATTTGTATTTCAGGGTTTTAATCTTTTAAATCGCACATCGGCCAGGGAAAATGTGGAATTGCCGCTGATCTATCGTGGTATCCCGGTTTCCGTTCGGCGGATGCAAGCATTGGAAGCGCTTGATGCCGTGGGGCTTAAGGGATGGGAATTGCATACTCCGGCTGAGCTGTCCGGAGGGCAACAACAGCGTGTTGCCATTGCCCGCGCAATTGTTACAAAGCCGCAGATATTACTTGCAGATGAGCCGACAGGGAATCTGGATTCGGCTCGCAGCAGAGAAGTTATGGAGCTTCTGACACGCTTTAACCGTGAAAGAGGTATTACCATTATCATGGTAACCCATGAAACGGATATGGCAAGATATGCCGGACGTCAGGTTCATTTTATTGACGGATATATCGACAATGGTCATCAGCAGGGAGAAGAAGCTTAATGTTTTGGGAAACATTTTTTCTGGCATTGAGAGAAATCCGTCGAAATGTTCTGCGCTCATCGCTTACTATCCTTGGTATTGTTATCGGTGTTGCGGCTGTTATCACCATGGTGACCTTAGGAAACGGGGCAACCGCGCAGGTAACCGCCAATATTTCGAGCCTTGGCAGCAATCTGTTGCAGGTAAGACCGGGTCAGGGCCAGCGTGGGCCCGGCGGCACACGATCAACAGCAAAGAATCTGGAAGTTGACGATGCCGAAGTCATCAGCCGTGAGATTTCAGGACTGGCTGCGGTGGCTCCCGTTGGATCACAGGGGGCGCAGGCAATTTACAGTAATTTAAACTGGTCAACCACGATTAACGGCAGTACCAATGCATATCTTCAGGTCAGGAACTGGCGGCTTAAAAAGGGGCGCGAATTTACCGACGGCGAGTTGCGCAGCGGTCGTGCTGTGTGCATCCTTGGAGATACAGTTCGTGAAAAACTCTTCGGCGGTCAAAATTCTCTGGGTGAAGCCATTCGCATGGGAAAATTGACCTGCCGGGTTATTGGAGTGCTTGAAACCAAAGGTCAGTCAAGCTTTGGTTCGGACGAAGACGATCTGGTAATTATTCCGTTACGAACACTTCAGCGACGGATGGCCGGGAATAAAGATATCCAGCAAATTTTAATCTCAGCAAAAAACGGTGTTTCTACTACCAAAGTTAAAGAAGACATCGAGAGGCTGATGCGGGAACGTCGGCGTATAGCGACAGGCAAGGATGATGATTTTCATGTCATGGATATGCAGGAAATTGTCACTATGCTGACAGGCACTACGCAAGTGCTTACAGCATTGTTGGGGGCTGTTGCTGCAGTAAGTCTTTTGGTTGGTGGCATCGGCATCATGAATATCATGCTGGTATCGGTTACCGAACGTACACGTGAAATCGGCACCCGGTTAGCCATTGGTGCTTTGGAACAGGAGGTGCTCATGCAGTTTCTGGTTGAGGCTGTTGTACTTTCCTGTTTTGGCGGAATTACAGGAATCATATTTGGCCTGATCACTGCTCAAATCGGTGCCAGGGTTCTGGGTGTTCCATTTATATTCAATCCCGGCATTGTGTTTCTGGCCTTTTTGTTTTCGGCTGCCGTAGGGATTGTTTTTGGATATTTCCCGGCCCGCAAGGCCGCTCAAATGGATCCAATCGAGGCCTTGCGATACGAATGATGATGCCTGGGGTACAAAAACATAATTATAAGAAAGGAAATCACAATGAATGAAAGAATCAAATCTGCAACCTGTATTTGTAAAAATAGTATTTTAAATCAACTGCCGAAAATGATACTTATTTTTCTGCTCATCTTTCTGTCGGCGTGTTCACATGACAGGATGGGGGAGAGAGGAGGGCCTCCTCCTGATGGGGAAATGATCATGCCGCAGTATACACCGGAAGAACTTATTTCTTCTATGACGGATAGACTCGGCCTGAGTGATGAGCAGCAAGAAAAGGTTCGTCCTATAATGGAAGAGTACTGCAAAAAGCAGAAGGCAATTATTGAAAAGTATAAATGGAAAAACAGAGAAAACTGCTGTATGAAATGTGAATTGCAACGCCTTGGTGATTCAACCGGGGAGCAACTCGCCGCGTTTCTGCCGGAAGAACAGATGATGAAATTTCGGGAAATGATGGTTAAACTGCTGCCTATATCGACGAATGACGAGAGACCTAAAATGGATGAAAAAAGACCAGGCGGCAGAGGAGGTATGGGCGGAGGCATGGGTGGTAGAGGCGGTATGGGTGGGGGTATGCCTCCGGGAATGTAACCCAACAATAAAATATAAGTGGTCATGATTTTAAACCTGAATATTGTAACTCAAATTATACTGAAGTACGCTATGAGATAGAAATGTTTATAGAGGAAGGTCTTTTCTGATGAATAAGCGCAAAACATATACCGGAGACTTTAAGGCTAAAGTTGTACTGGAATTAATTAATAACAAAAAAAATCTTAAAGAATTGGCAGTGCGATATGAACTGCATCCAAATCAAATAAAAAATTGGAAATCTTTATTTCTGAAAGAAGCAGTGAATGTATTTGACGATAAAAGACGAATAAGAAGAGCGGATGGATAATAGCAGAGTTCTCAATTTTATAAGAATATTTTTTTTTAAGTTACTGTTGATAACGGTTTTTAAGATAAATTATGAAAATTAGTATCAGATACCACTTGTTTCTGTCTATTCAGTATATGGAATCGGCTACAAATTTGAAGTATTATAAATATAAAGGCAATTCCTGACAAATCATTATGGAATACCTGTCCCGTTCCAGGCTGATTTATCAGGATTCTTCCGAAGCACGATGCAAGCAATAAGCATTAGAATTAAAATTAGCCTGATATTTCCTTATTTCTTCCATATTTTTAATGTAATAAACTTCCAATTCATTTACTTGTTTATATAGATCGCTATGAAGAGAAAAACATTCACTACATGGAACATTTTTCCTTATAGCGTACTTCGTAAACAAGTCTGTAACTCTCTTTTTTAAAATAATTATCTTATGTTTAAGTTACGTTATGAAATATATATATTTCTACAGGAAAGTTTATTTAATGAATAATCGCAAAACATATACCGGTGACTTTAAGGCTAAAGTGGTTTTAGAATTAATTAATAATAAGAAGAGCCTAAACGACTTGGCTACACAATACGCACTGCATCCCAATCAGATCAAAAACTGGAAATCATTATTCTTAAAAAAAGCTGTGAATATATTTGATGATAAGAGACGGGCAAGAAGGCCGGATAAATAGTTGCAAGTCCGTAATTTGAATTTTTACAATCCTGGTAATTTTTAAAAACAAAAAACCGTCTTTTTGCAAAAGCGTAAAAGGGTTTTTCATATTAAGCCGTTTGAAGTAAACTCAACTTATTTTATTCCGAACCGGGGCATATCGGCTCTCTGCCGGTTGTTTTTGCATATCCGTAAATGTATTCCATTTGAAATGTCATATACTAAAGAGCCAGGTTCAAAACATCCCATTTTGGCCGATCTTAAGCGTTGGGCTCAAATTTCGCACGAAGTGAAGCTTTAGCGCTATCCTCGAAATACTAAATGTATTCCTGTGGTTGAAATTTTCGCCCGCCTTGAGCTTGACCAAACTGAAACGTTTTGAAAGTGGCTCTAAAGAAGAAGTTATATTTTTTTATTCCGCTGCCGAAATTGGTTGTTAAAAGTAACTTATAGAAACCGATATGTTTTAACATGGCCTTATTATTGCTATATCCCCTTTTATGGGTCCAATAATCTATTATTTAAAAGGGGGTGAGTAATAATTTTAATTGTTGAAATAAAGGATTAGGCAATTGGAACAGGAATATTTTTAAAGTATTAATCTAAAAAAAGGAGGTAAAATATGTCAAGTAGTATAAGCGGCATAGACAATTACAGCTATGTGTCTCAGTTTAATGCACAAGCCATGCAGCAGCGTAATGATGACCTGTTTAGCAAGATAGACAGCAATAGTGATTCCGGGATCGATAAGACCGAATTTTCGGACTTTGCCAAGAAGCTTTCGGAGAGCACTGGAAATTCTTTCAATGTCGATGATGTTTTTTCCACATACGATGTTGACAGTGACGGAACATTGAGCAGTGATGAGCTTGGAACTTTTATGAAAGATAATCCACCTCCACCCCCGCCTGCGCAAATGCAAAATGCCATGTCAGCATATGGATCGGATCAGAGCAGCGATCAGATGTCAATATTGATGGATTTTATTAAAAATCTTTCAACAAATGATGGATCGGCATCAGCAAGTGACACAGGTTCGTTAAGTGCGTATCTGTCAAAGCTGGTTGAAAATGTTAACAGCGGGGTAAGTAGTTCGCTTCTTGATGTAACAACATAGAAATCTGAATTATTTGAAGGCAAAGAACCTCATTAAATATAAAATGGGGTTCTTATCTTAAAACCTTTTCTGCTTATCGATTAAAACAATAATAATCATATAAGTTGGCCTGAATAATGCATATAAAAGCTTTATGCAACTATAAACGAACAGGATTTTATGAGCCTACTAGCGAACCACCTTGCAACTGATAATACAAAAATCTCTTTTGATGCACCGGAAGCTATCTATCGTTTTCTTGTGGAAAATTCTCAGGCAGCATTTTATGTTATCCAGGATGGGCTGTTTACTTTTGTAAATAAAAGTTTTTGTGAGCTATCGGGTTATACTTATGATGAGATTATAGACCGGATGGGTCCGACAGATCTGGTGCATCCAAGAGAGCACAAAATCGTTTTGAAAACACTTGAAAAATATCTGAATGAAGAAAAATATAATTGTGAACAAACACTTGATATTATAAGAAAAGACGGTCAGATTATAAGGGTGCAAATTGCAGTAAACTTTTCCATCAACAATGAAAAACCCATGGTTTCAGGTTCAATCATTGATATTTCGAAAGAAAATGATCTTGAATCCCAGCTTCTTCAGGCTCAAAAAATGGAAGCTATAGGAAATCTTGCAGGCGGAATTGCACATGACTTCAACAATATTATTACAATACTGGCAGGTTATGGCAATCTTCTTCAATTGAATATAGATAAATCTGATCCATCAAGACATTATGTGGATCAAATACTACTTGCTTCTCAAAAGGCGGCAAGCTTGACTCAAAAGCTTTTAACGTTCAGCAGACAGCAACCTATTGCCTTAAAACCATTAAACATTAATACTATAATAAATGAAACTAAAAATCTTTTAGAACGCCTCATAACCGAAGATATCAGGTTAACAACTGATCTTTCACCTGAAGACGTTATTATTATGGCAGATCCCACTCAAATTGATCAAATACTCTTTAATCTTATAGTCAATGCAAAAGACGCAATGCCGTCAGGAGGGGATTTGAAGTTATCAACCAGAACTGGTGAACTGGACGAAGAATTTGTAAAAACGCACGGATTTGGCAAACCGGGAAGATATGCAGTTATTGAGGTATCTGATACCGGAACTGGTATAAATAAAGACACTATTGAAAAGATATATAATCCCTTTTTTACCACTAAAGAAGTAGGCAAAGGAACCGGGCTTGGTCTGTCCACTGTTTATGGGATACTTAAACAGCATAAAGGATATATTACTGTCTTCAGTAAACCTGATCAGGGTGCAACCTTTAGTGTATATTTTCCTATAGTCAAAAGTATGACACATGCAATGTTGCCATCGGATATTAGACAGATAAGATCCGGAAAAGAGGTAATTTTAGTCGCTGAAGATGATGATGATGTAAGATATTTTATCATCGATATTCTTAACAGATTTGGCTATAAAGCCATTGGGGCAAAAGACGGAACGGATGCCATCAGCAAGTACCGTGAGAACAAAGATATTTCACTTATAGTTATGGATTCGATAATGCCCCGAAAAAATGGTAAAGAAGTTTGCGATTGTATAAAACAGATACAACCAGATATAAAAATACTGTTTATGAGCGGATATTCTTCTGATATATTAGCCGATAAGGGGCTTTTAGAGCATGAAGTTGAATATATTGAAAAGCCTATATATTATGAAGACTTTATACAAAAAGTAAGAAGTATCCTCGATAAATAGAATAAAATCATACACTGATTTGAGTGTCATCAAAAGCAAAAGCCTTCCTGTCATATTTCTATAAAACATCCGATTTGTATGTTGTAAATTCTGCAATTAAATAATAGATATAAAAAATATCAAGGCATGGCAAAGGAGTCATATGTTCCATACTTAAATGTCTGTTTTTTGACGCCTGCAATTTATTTATATATTGTCAAACCCTTGACAGTTAGAAAATAAAAATATCCCTTTTCAGGAGAAAGTACTTGATGAAAGATAATAACGGATGGGAAGGAGATTCTAATCTAATAGAAAAAGAACCTTATTATATTCCTTGCAAGAATGAAATTGATTTATTTGAGCGGGCCTATGCTACAAAGCTCCCTGTTATGCTGAAAGGTCCTACGGGATGCGGTAAAACAAGGTTTGTCGAATATATGGCGTATCGTTTAAAACGGCCTCTTATAACTGTTGCCTGCCATGAAGACCTTTTTGCAACAGACCTTGTGGGCCGTTTTTTGCTGAAAAATGATGAAACAGTCTGGATGGACGGCCCCTTAACAAAAGCAGTTCGTATGGGAGCAATTTGTTATCTGGATGAAATTGTTGAAGCCAGAAAAGATTCAACTGTTGTTATTCATCCTCTTACTGATTATCGCAGAACTCTTGGAATCGATAAAACAGGAGAAGTAATTGTTGCGCATCCTGATTTCATGCTGGTTGTTTCATATAATCCGGGCTATCAGTCTGTATTAAAAGATATGAAACAAAGCACACGGCAAAGGTTTATAGCGATGGCGTTCGATTATCCGGAAGCTGACAAAGAAGCAAAGATTGTATCTCATGAAGGTGGAGTATCAGATGATATGGCATTAAAGCTTGTCTTTCTTGCCGGTAAAATCAGGACTATGCGTGAGCACGGGTTAACAGAAGGAGCCAGCACCCGACTTTTAATTTATGCGGCAAAGCTTATAAGCTCTGATATTCCGGTTAAAGAAGCCTGTATGTCTGCAATATGTCTTCCGCTTACAGATGATGAAAAGCTTATTGACACTTTAAGCGATTTGATAAGTGATGTTTTTTAATAAATCTCAGTTAAAAATCCTGATAAAAGATAATACGAAAGTGAGTCTACCTTTTTAATTTACAATAAGAGAAATAATTATACATTATATGAATAGAGATGATATTCAGGAACTAAAAGCCGGGCGGACTTTAAATATTTTTGTAGCTGAAAAGATAATGAAAAATAAAGTAGTGCCTGATCCGATCATGGGCGATACTGAGATATTTATTACTGAAACCGGCGAATCCGTGTTTGGCAAGTTAACACAATATTCACAGGATCTTTCAAAGGCGCAGCTGGTTATTTCAAAAATAGCCGGCATGGGATATGCCGAAGCCGGATTATGGGAAAATGAAAAGCGTCCTGAAGTAATTTGCCGGGCAGCTCTTTTGACACTTTTTGATAAAAAAAGTAAAAAGAAGAGGGCTATACAAAAATCAAAATTTACCATCATTAAATAAAATTACCCTCTTACTTAAAAAGCATACTCCTCCTATAAGAAAAATCTTATTGCCGCATAAACCAGGCCTGTTGAAGTTATCAAACCAAGACCAATGACTATGAGGGCAGCCAAAGTCAGCTCCTTAAATTTCTTTTTGAATGCTTCACGATCATTGAGTCTGGGAAATTCAGACTCAGGCACAGCAACACCGAGAAAGTCACAAAGTGGCTTCCAGCCTTGATCAACTGAAAACAGAAGAAGCCGGTCTTCCGGAACACTTGCTTTTACATGGTCAATATGCTGGTGATAGTGGGCAATGGCCTTATCACGATTATTCATGATTCCCTTATGTGAGCGTTGCCAGACAAGCTTTCTAATCATACTGCCAAGCTTGCGCGCGTGAGGAGTGGCAAATTCAAGTACTTTGAACTGCCACATATATACCATCGGATAGATGGTGTTCATGGAGCTTTCATACCATGCCTGGGCACCACCTGGGTGAACAGTAAGCAATACTTTGGCATCAGGGTAGGCAGCCATCAGTTCACGCCACACACAACACGCCGGGTTATCTATCGCGGCTGTATATTTTGAAAATATTTGTTCCCAATCCTGCTGTGTTCCGGGTTCAGCATTTGCTACCTTAAACCAAAAATCCACATGTGATTTATTTTCCTTTTTCTCCAGTACTTCGTACATATGATAACAAGGAAAACCAAGCTGATTAAGCGCTGAATAAATGGATAATGTGCCGGTACGCCCAAATCCTGCGCCAATAATTTGAAGGGCCATGCTTATTATATCCTTTCGAGCCAGTTTCAAAACGCCCCATTTTGGCCGATCTTAAGCGTTGGGCTCAAATTTCAATCCTCGAAATACTAAATGTATTCCTGTGGTTGAAATTTTCGCCCGCCCTGAGCTTGACCAAACTGAAACGTTTTGAAAGTGGCTCTTTCATTTTCAAACCGGTAAAGAGCGCATTTCCCGTTTGAATGCAGCGGGAAGATTCAAACTGAATTTTTAATTAATAATACAGGTAATATTACCGGTGCAAGGACAAAATCTAATAAATGCGGTTATCCTGAGGATATGCATAATTCAAATTGACATTTTTTTATAAAATCATAATATATTTATAAGAATATCAGCACTGAACCTACCAGGAAATGTGCGCGCTGTTGCGAGACCTTTGAAAAATGTTTAATTTATTTATTCTTAAAAATCGGTGAGAGATGCTCTGATGAAAAGATATATAACTACTACTACATTGAATAGTTAAGGAAGAAATGCTTAATAAAATCATATCAGGAGGACAAACAGGTGTTGAAAGGGCTGCACTGGATGTTGCCATAAAGCTTGATTTAGCGCATGGTGGGTGGATTTCTAATGAAGACGGGCCTATTTCAGAAAAATATAAATTAAAAGAAACGGAAAGTCCCGGTTTTAAAATATACACGGAACAAAACGTAATTGACTCGGACGGAATTTTGATAATCTCTCATGGCAAGCTTACCGACGATTTTCAATTAACACAAAAATACGCAAAAGACCAAAAAAAGTCTTGTTTGCATATGGACCTTAATAAAATTAATTCATTTAAAGCAGCAAATGATATTAATATTTGGGTGCAAAACAATGATATTGAGGTCTTGAATGTAACAGGGCCAAGTGCAAACAAAGATCCTGCAATTTATATGATTGTTTCGGACATTTTGGAAGCAGCCATCTATTTAAACATCATGAATACAAACATGTTTGATAATGCTCAGAAAAAACCCGGGAAAAGTGATGGAACAGATTGGATTGGTTTACCGAAAACAGTTGAAGAAGTACTTGATACTTTGATTTCAATAATGCCTTTAAAAGATAAGATAACACTTGCGAATATGACTGATGAGGAATTGGGCAGCTTAAACTCTACACTGGGTTTATTTTTACGAAATAACTATAGATTATGGGGAGCAAATACAGAACTATTGGAATCATGCCGAATTATTTCCGGTGAAAAAAATATTGATACTTACAAAGCTTCATCAGTTATTATTTTTGAATTATGGAAAATATTGCAAAAAACCCATAAGCTTAGAGTAATCAAATGATTATTGGAATATCTGTGATAACCGGAGCGAGTGAAACCTTGATACCGGATTTATATCGTGTTGAAGGGTTTCAGTAATTACAAGTGTTAAAAGCGGCCCTGGAGCAAAACCTGCTGATAATCCCATCACTGACCCGATTGTAAAAAAAATATCATTTCAATTTTAAAAAAGTTTTGTAGTAGTAGTTTGTGCTGCTCATATGTATCAGCAGCACTTATTACGTACACAAAAAATATTTTGTTCATTAATCCATTCTTTAATTATTCCATTTGCGCAACCGACACCGGCATCAACAAAAAGAGCAGTCGAAGGACAATTCCTGGCGCAGGCACCACACTCTATGCAGGCATCGAAACAGGTGATCATAGCTTTTCCTTCTTCTAATGAAAACACCTGGTGTGGACAGACTTCCAAACATCTGCCGCAACCAATACATTTGTTTGTATCAAGCTTAAGTGTTGACACATTACTCAGATAGCTAAAACCTTTCACAGATCCTCCGGATTTTTCACAGAAATTTTCCCGAAAATACAAAGAATACACTCAGTATAACTGCAATTGCCATAGCAGGTACTGCGAACCGTATCTCCTTTTTTACACCCGAACGTGAAGTAAAGGGAGTGCATCCGGTAAAATTCAGCGTGTAAAAGGCGCTTACAGCAGGGATAGCCAGAAAAGCAGCAGCAATGATTAATACATTCCAGTCTTGTCCGTCGGCAAGAAAATAAAAGGCAGCAATCCATGCTAATCCTGTTAGAAATCCCTTGAAGGCAAAGCTCTTTCCGGGAAGCCATGGAAGAAGCAGAGGCGCAACCGCGATACCGGAAAACACAGCGCCAAGATATGCGTAAACTGCCATGAGACCACAGTGAATCCCATTCAACACTGTTGCTATAATAAACAGTGTCGTCACTGCAATGACAGTTACTTTCATTTCCAGTAACAATTCAACAGGGATGAGTACTGCTCGCTCCCGGAACGTGAATGTTTGTTTCTGCATTTGAGCGGTAGTTTTCATGTTGTTTTCCAGATATTGCACAATATCTCCGGCCCGTATTGCCGCATATCTGATGTTAAAGCCGGTTTGCCTTTTTACTTCGTGAGCCGCTACTCCCGGCGCACCCAAAATCGGTAGAATAAGACGGCGGTGAGATACAATTCTGGCCAGATTGGATAAAGCTATACGCTGCACCAGTTCTTGTGTGCTGAAAGATCCTTTTCCGGCAGCACACCAAACATTGATGCCATAGGTTTCAAGGACGAGAAGCCAGACATTATATCCTGTCAGAACACTGCGGACGATGTCATAGGTCATTTTATAGTTAGCGGTTACTATTACCGGATCATCTTCTGTCGGTGTTCCGATTGCATAAAGGCCGGGTGGTACCATATAATTCATACGACCAACACCCCAGCGGGCTTTCCAGGTGCCGAGATGATCGGCAAAGGTAAGCTTTGTGGAAACTTGAGGCACATATCCAGCTCCTGTAGATAGCCATTTGATAAAACCGGGAACTTTCTCGTTTATTTCTCCGCCACCGGCAGAGGTTGGCGGCCCTCAGCAGGTAGGTTTATCGACTGAAGCCCCTTTGGTTGATTCAATTACCGGTGTCAGCTTAAACTGTGTATTATCATGATTTTGCAGAGAAAATCTGTTATTTTTTTCAAGAGGCATACTTAAATCCAATATTTCTTTTATATCTTATTCCCATAACACAGTTTTGAATGAACACTTGCTATTATTTACCCCAAACTGGTGTAAAATTAAACTTTTGTCCGCCAATGGTTGCTTCATACATTAATCCACCTTTGGCGTGAACGAATACAGCCATACCCTTTATATATTTGGTTTTTGCCTGTACTCCGTTACGCGGACCTGCACTTGCGCCGATAGATGCACCCTGGGAACCTGTTTGCATTTGAGCTCCTGCGGTTACGGCAACGGCTGATGCCTGGGCATTTAAGGCAAACTCACCGCTGGTAAATTCATCGTAAGCCCGTTTATCCTGGAAAAATATTATTTCACTAAAAGCCTGGCCACCGGCCTGCCAGCCTACCGACATTTTTACCAGGGATGCTGCTCCGGTTACTTTACCGCCTTTATATACCTTCCCATTGCCGTAAGCCCCGCCCACAAAAAAACCACCTTTTCCGATTACCGGAAAAACGGCATAGCCATATGCACTTTTGAAAAACGGTTGAACTGCTTTGGATTTTTTGAATAATTTGATCGTGCCTGAATAGTTTTCGGCATGCGCAAAACCATTAAAATTCAATGCAAAAATAGCCACGATAATTAAAACACAAAATTTAATATTTCTCCCTTTTTCCTTCATTTTGCTCTCCTTTTCTATGCTGAGCCAAAACCGGCCTGTTTGCTCAAAAATTAACAAGCAGACCTCTGATTTTACTGTTTCAGCCAAATAGATGTTGTGTCCATAGGTTAAACTTTCTATTGCTGAGAAATAGAATGAATAGTAAGAATTATTTTTATAATCAAATATAAGGGATTCGATTGAAAATATCAAGGCGGCTGGTAGTTCTTTATTTATAATGAGGATAAAGCAGAAATAATCAGTTTCGGATAAGTCAGAAGTAAAGACTTTTACATTTTAAAATATTTAGATGGGTAGAGATAATATTTATGATGGTAAAATATTATGAAGATTTCACTATAGGTGTTGAAGAGGCTGTTGGAAGTCATGTTGTGGATAAACAGGAAATTATTGATTACGCAATAAAATGGGACCCGCAGCCGATTCACATTGATGAAGAAAAAGCAAAAAATTCGGATTTTAAAGGTCTTATTGCAGCCGGATCTCATATCTTTGCGATTTCAATTTTAATCATAAACCGTTGGGAATACAAAGTTAAGGCAATTGCCATGCTTGGTATGGATGAAGTAAAGTTTAAACGTGCCGTGTGTCCCGGAGATGTGCTTTCATTAACACATAAATGTATTTATAAACGGGAATCGGAAAATCAAAAGGATCGTGGAATTATAAAAAACAGGATAATCATTAAAAATCAAAGGAATGAAATTGTGCTTACGTATATTGACATTATGCTTATAGCAAAGAGTAATAGAAATGAGCCAGTTTCAAAACGCCCCATTTCGGCCGATCTTAAGCGTTGGGCTCAAATTTCGCAGGAAGTGACACGTAGTGAAGCATAAGCGCTAACCTTTAGTGCTATCCTCGAAATACATAATGTATTCCTGTTGTTGAAATTTTCTCCCGCCTTGAGCTTGACCAAACTGAAACGTTTTTATACTGGCTCTATGATAAAAGCTCTATATTTTATAATCCATCCGGCATGTTATGCTTATACGTTAATTATGCGTGTGTTCAGGATAGTAAGATAAGAGAGCTTGGATGCTTTCCCTTAAGGCTTTTGCATATTTGACATCAGCATTTTGTTTAGCTTTCATTGCAGCAATGATTACCGTATGATGTTTTATTAAACGTTCGGAATAATCTTTTTGATCCGGCTTAATCCTTTGGGTTAAAAAGTAATCACTGATTGTAGAGATGATGTTTTGGGCGTGTTTTTCCTTGTTCATTACCCAGCGAACCAATTGGTTTTGAGATTGCGCATCAGGTTTTCCTGCCAATTCAGCAATTAATTTGGCTGATTTCTCTATGGTATCGGTATCTTCAAGCATCGATTGAACCCTGGCATAATCATTGTAAATTCCACATGGAATCTGACAGTGAGCATACCCTGTTTGGGGTACAATCATACTATAACTGACTGTAATAAAGGTGATTAACAACATTACTTTTTTAAAGGTTTTCATCATCGAATCCTCCGTTGTTTGATTTGAAATAGGGGAATTGACCATAACATTCATAAAACACATAATAATATTTTTACACCGGTATTTATATAAAATCAATTAAGTTCTAAGAAAAAGACAGTTTATAAGCTTATGAGTTTAAAGGCTTGTAAAAGAACAAATTAAATCCAAATGTGGTTACCCTGCCGGTATTTTGAAAATTGCTTGACATAAATATAATTAAAAAATATTTAATAAGTTTACGTTTTAAATATTTGGAAAACTAAACATATAATAGTTTGATTTAAAATAGATTATTATTTTGGTCACCCTTGGTTTTTTTACGGCATTTGGTGAATATGGATATTTTGCTTGAGGGAATTGTTGTAATAGTTGGAAATTACGGTAGCGGTAAAACCGAAATTTCAGTAAATTATGCAGTTGAGAGAAAACTTGCCGGGGTGGATGTAAGCATTGCGGATCTTGATCTTATAAATCCTTATTTTAGAACGCGTGAGGCAAGAAAGCAGCTTATTAAGCTTGGTATAGAAGTTGTTTTGCCACCGGAAAAATATCTTCATGCCGATCTTGCCATATTAGATCCGGCTGTTTCAGGACTAATAAGAAATCCGCGACAGCTTACGATATTGGATGTTGGTGGAGATAAGCCAGGGGGCAGGGTGCTTGCTGCTCTTGGAGATGCTTTTAAAGGCAGGAAATATCGCCTTTTGCAGGTTATAAATCCTTACAGGCCTTTTACCGATACCTTAAAAGGTTGTATTAAAGCAAAAGAAGGGATAGAAAATGTTTCCGGGATGCGCATTAGCGGTATCATAGGCAATGCAAATCTTATTAATGAGACCGGCACTGATACAATATATGAGGGTTATGAATTTGTTTCCATAGTTGCAGATAATACCGGCCTGCCGCTGGAATTTATAACAATTCCTTCTTCGCTTTCCGGCAAAGTGGATATGAAACAATTTTTGTGCCCTGTTTTGACATTAAAAAGGCAGCTTGTTCCGCCCTGGATAAAACCAGAATAAAAACCCGGTTAAAACCGGGTTAAAATCTGGACAAAACTAATTCGCTGTAAATTTGGGGATTCAGTCTGCTTTTAAATTATTTTCTAAAAAAGATGGCTTTTAGTTAGTTAGGGAGTTTAAATGGCTTACAAACATTATATAGATTTAAACATATGCAAGGGATGCGGTTTGTGTGTGGATGTGTGTCCTAAAAAAATTCTTGAAATATCAACAGATGTGAATGAAAAAGGTTATTTTTCAGCTTACCAGGCACGCCATGAGAACTGCGTTTTCTGTTCAACATGTTGTATTATGTGTCCGGATGCAGCCATTAGCATAACGGAAGTAAAGGATGAATAACGGAAACTTCTGATGATAATAATATAGTTTGAAACAAACGGGAGAAAGAACATGGGAAAGATTTTGATGAAGGGAAATGAAGCAATAGGTGAAGCGGCAATCAGAGCAGGTTGCTTGAACTACTTTGCCTATCCCATTACTCCTCAGTCTGAAGTTTCGGAGTACCTTTCATATCGCATGCCTGAAGTTGGTGGCGTATTTTTACAAGGTGAGAGTGAAGTCGCAGTAGGATATATGGTTTTTGGCGCATCTGCTTGCGGCGAAAGGGTATTTACAACTTCATCAAGTCCTGGAATTAGCCTTATGAGCGAAGCGATAAGCTATATTGCAGGCGCCCAGTGCCCTGCGGTATTTGTAAATATCATGAGAGGAGGCCCAGGATTGGGTGGAATTCTTCCATCTCAAGCCGATTACTTTCAGGCAACAAAAGGCGGCGGTCATGGGGATTATAGATTACTTGTTATGGCGCCAGCAAGTGTTCAGGAAGCGGTCGAGATGGTTATGATGGCTTTTCCTCTTGCGGAGAAATACCGAAATCCTGTTATGATTGTAGGTGATGGTCTTATCGGGCAGATGATGGAACCAGTGGAATTTCCCGAACACTTAAAATCAGAACCTACCAATAAAGATTCCTGGGCCACAAACGGGATGGATACAAGAAAGAGTACAAAGAAAAATATTGTAAAGTCCCTTTTTCTTGATCCGGTTGTGCTCAATAATAATAATCTGACCCTTAAAGAAAAGTATAACCGCATGAAACGCGAAGACGTCATGTGGGAATCATACAATACAGATAATGATTACAGGTTGCTTATAGTAAGTTATGGAACAATGAGCAGGGTCTGTAAAACGGCTGTTGATAATATGAAGGAAGAAGGAATCGAGATCGGTTTGATAAGACCCAAAACATTGTTTCCTTTTCCTGAAAAAGCCGTTTTGGAAGCGGCATCTAAAAACAGCTGTAAAATGGCGTTAAGCATTGAGATGAGTATGGGGCAGATGGTTGAAGATGTTGAAAGATGTGTTCAAGGGAAGTGCCCTGTTAAATGGTATGGGAGTTGTGGCGGTGATGTGCCTACGCCTGAAGAAATAATGGATGCGGTAAAGTCGTATCTTTAAAGGAGTAGTAAATAACTAATGGGAAAAACATTTAAAAAACCGGATTGCCTTGCAGATCAGGTTACTCATTATTGTCCGGGCTGCACTCATGGTGTTGCTCACAGGCTTGTAGCGGAAGTAATTGACGAGCTTGGCATAGCTGGAAAAACGGTAGGTATTGCGCCTGTTGGTTGTGCGGTAATGGCTTATAATTATTTTACGTTTGATTTTCAGGAAGCAGCACATGGGCGTGCTCCGGCAATGGCGACCGGGATAAAAAGGGTACGTCCTGATCTTGTGGTTTTTACTTATCAGGGTGATGGCGATCTTGCGAGTATTGGTATGGGTGAAATCATTCATGCTGCAAACAGGGGGGAGAAGTTTACTACTATATTCATAAACAATGCAGTTTACGGGATGACCGGTGGGCAGATGGCTCCCACAACCATGCCTGGTCAGCGTACAACTACTTCACCTTTTGGCCGCAATATTGAAGATGTTGGGATGCCGATTAAAGTTGCCGAATTGCTTTCGGCCCTTCAGACTCCTGCATATATTGCAAGAGAATCGGTTATAAAGCCAAAGTATATTGTAAAAGCCAAAAAAGCTATTAAAACGGCTTTTATGTACCAGCTTGAGCGCAGGTGTTTTAGCTTTGTTGAACTTATCAGCACATGTCCTACAAACTGGGGACTTACACCTGTTGATGCAGTAAAATGGGCTGAGGAAGAACTTCTTCCCTATTATCCTATAGGAGAATATAAAACCCCGCTGCAGGCAAAAGGAGGAGATAATGCAACGTGAAGTAATGTTTGCCGGTTTCGGGGGGCAGGGGATTCTTTTTAGCGCAAAAATTCTGGCAGAAGCTGCTTTGGAAGAGGGCCATGAGGTTGTCTGGATTCCATCATATGGTCCTGAAATGAGAGGTGGTACTGCATATTGCATGGTTGTGATAAGTGATAGGCCGATTGCTTCTCCTATTGTGTCGAATCCTTTGCATTTAGTGGCAATGAACCGGCCTTCGCTTGAAAAATTTGCACCCGCTGTTAAACCGGGCGGAGTGATTATGATAAACAGTTCGCTTATACAAATTGATTCGGGTCGTAAAGATATAGATGAAATCAAGGTTTCAGTATCAGAGATTGCAAAAGATATTGGAAGTATGAAAGCTTCAAATATTGTTGCTTTAGGAGCGTTTGTCGCCCGCAGCAAGATGGTGGATTTTGAGATATTAAAAAAATGTGTCAAAGCTGAATTTGCAAGTAAAGAAAAACTGATACCCCTTAATATGCAGGCCCTTGAAAGCGGCAGGTTGGCGGCTTTGAACCAGTAATTTCCCCCTGGGGAGATTAATAGGAATATTCGATATGAAACTTAAAGCTCCTGAACATATACTTTCCATAAAACCTTATGTTCCGGGAAAGCCCATTGAAGAGCTTGAAAGAGAGTATGGGATATCAGGTTCCATAAAGCTGGCATCAAACGAAAATCCTCTTGGGCCTTCTCCAATGGCTCTTAGTGCTATTGAGAAAGTACTGTCAGGGTTAAACCGGTATCCGGACGGAAGTGGTTGTGAACTTGTGAACAAGCTTTCAAAGCATCTTGAGGTTTCATCTAATAAAATTGTTTTAGGAAACGGCTCCGATGAAATAATAGAAATGCTTACAACCGCGTTTCTAATGCCGGAAGATGAAGTGATAATACCAAAGCCTTCTTTTCTGATGTATGAGATATCGGCTAAGAGTGCTGGCGCAAAGCTTTTGTTTATTCCTTTAAAATCTCTTTCAATCGATCTTGATGCAATTGCAGAAGCGATTACGGACAAAACCCGCTTGATATTTTTGTGTAATCCTAATAATCCAACCGGGACGGTTATTTCAAAAAAGAACTTTGAAAAATTTATCAGAAAAGTTCCGGGTAATGTAATTGTTGTTATGGATGAAGCGTATATAGAATTTATCCGTGACAAAGATTGTGTGCGAGGTTTGGATTATATCGGTTCGGAATTTAATATAGTGACACTTCGTACTTTTTCAAAAATATACGGACTGGCGGGCTTAAGGATAGGTTATGGTGTTATGCCCGAATATATAGCTGGCATTTTAAACAGGATCAGACCCCCTTTTAATGCCAGTTCTCTTGCTCAGGCAGGAGCTGCTGCGGCACTTGGAGACGTGGAGTTTTTTAATAAAACAATAAAGCTCGTTCATGATGAGCTTGAATTTATGTATGATGCTTTAAATAAAATCGGAATCAGTTTTTATCCAACACAGTCGAACTTTTTTTTAATTGATGTTAAAAAGAGCGCAGATGATGTTTTTGAAAGCATGCTAAGACTTGGAGTAATTGTAAGGTCGATGACTTCCTATGGATATCCCGAATACATTAGGGTCAGCATCGGGTTGCATGAAGAAAATATACGTTTTTTAAATGCCCTCAAAAAGGTGCTGTAATGAATAACAATGCCGATACTGTCGCAAAACTTCTTCTCATAACCATAGACGGCCCTGCCGGTGCCGGCAAAACTACGGTGAGTAAGATACTGGCTGAACGCCTCGGGTATAAATATATTGATACAGGTGCTCTTTACAGGGGTGTTGCCTATGAAGCGAAAAAACATAATATCAGCCCTGATGATGATTTAAAGCTTGAAAAGCTTTGTGCGACTCTTAATCTTGAGTTTATAAGAAATGATAAAGGGCTTCGCCTTTTATCCAATCATACTGACATATCAGATGAAATCCGAACGCCTGAGATGTCTATGCTTGCTTCTGCGGTTTCAGCAAGAATGGTAGTAAGAAAATATCTTCTTTTCCTGCAAAAAGAACTTGGTAAAGAAAAGGGGGCTGTTTTTGAAGGACGCGATATGGGCACTGTTGTTTTTCCCTTGGCCGATGTAAAATTCTATCTTGATGCTTCCGTTAAAACAAGAGCTCTCAGGAGATATATGGAATTATCCGGAACAAAAGACTCTATCACATTAGAGGAAATTGAAAGCGATATAAAGCTTCGTGATGAAAACGACAAAAACAGGAAACTCGCTCCTTTAAAACCGGCCGAAGATGCTATTATACTAGATTCAACCGATCTTGATATTGAAGCGGTTGTGAATAAGATGCTTTCTTGCGTTAATAATCCCGGTTGCCCGGATAGATAGTTTATGTAAATTAAATACTATGGAAATTGCTTCTCCCGAAACCCACGATAAATATATAAAGGCTCTTATGGATATAAGCAGAGTAATCACATCTGACTTATATCTTGAAGATATTCTAAAGCTTATAGTAATGGTAACTGCCAAGGTAACAGGCGTTGAAATATGTTCTCTCTGGCTTATAGATGAAAACGAATCTCCTCCTAAAATCCGTCTTAAAGCAACACAGGCACTGGACCCTTACTATGTCAAAGATCGCTCATTAAACATGAACGAAGGTGTGGTAGGTTTTGTAGCAACAAACAAAAAACCGCTGATAATTGAAGATGTGCTAAAAGAACCCAATTTCAAGGAAAAGGAAATGGCAAAGAAGTTGGGTCTTGTTTCCATGGTCGGTGTTCCCCTTGAGGTTAAAGAAGAAAATATCATAGGTGTTTTAAACTGTTTTACATCTGTTTCCAGAAAGTTTTCTGAAATAGAAGTCAATCTTATACGAACAGTTGCTAACCAGGCTGCAGTTGCGATAATGAATACAGAATTGATGGTTAAAACAAAAGTTATTCAGGAAGAGCTTGAAACCAGAAAACTTATTGAAAAAGCTAAAGAAATTCTTATGCTCCGTCGGAATAAAAGCGGCGATGAAGCATATCGTTGGATACGAAAACGAAGTATGGATACGAGAAAATCAATAAGGAGTGTGGCTGAAGCCATATTACTTTCCGAAGAACTTGAACCGTAACTAAAGATTATACTTTACCCCTTTTTTAGCGATTCAATCTCTTTTTTAAGTTCGTCAACTTCATATTTATATTTTTCTACTTCTTCAGATACGGCATCAGAGACGACAGTTTCCTTGCTCCATATTTCTTTCAATTTATCAAATCCAAGATAAATAATAAATGCACCGCTTATGAGAAGCAAGCAAGGGATAGTGCCGGATAGAATCATAAGAAACTCTTTCCACCAAAGTATAAGCAAAACTAAACCTATTATTGATATTGTAGCACCAACTATTAAAATTACCATATTCAACCACCATCCTGCATTAAATAATCGTTCATTTTGTGAATTTATGAATTCATCGTAAACTTATTGTAAGTTTAATAAAAATACAAATACTAAATCAAGCAGTTTTAATGAATTTACTTAAATAATATATCTTGCTGTTATAATATGATTATATAACATATTAAATTTATAGCTTAATAGCTAAGTTTTAAAATAGCGGTGCCAATTTTTTTATAGGTATGGTTTGGCCAACTATGATTGTAATATCAATTAAAATATTGCAAAAAAAACGAGTTTTGATAATCTACAGGCATTTGTCTGTTAATAAGTGGCTCTGAAGAACTTTTTTTATAATATTCATCAAAGATTGACTTTCCCATAAAAAGTCATAATATGAGCGGCAAAATAAAAAGACCTTTATATGCAAGGCGCACTAATATCTATCAATGCAACTAAATAGAGATTATTTGTGAAGCCTTCGGGATTGATATACTCTGGCATGAATAAATTTAAAGAAAAAGTACGAAAGTGGATTAACGGTATTCTTCTTGATACTCATAATTATTATTCGTGTTATTTGCCGGAAAATATAAATTTCTTTTTATCTCATTTTCTCAAATTGTTTTTTTCCGGTATAAAAATAGATTCCGATCAGCTTAATATCTTTAAACAACTTCCTGGAAATGCAATTGTTATTTATGCATCAAAATTTAAAAGTAATTTTGAATTTTTATTTGCTTATGCATGCTATAAGGAAATGGGGCTTCCTTTTCCCGAAATCGGTTTTGACTACAATGCATCTATATGGCAACAAACATCCAGAAAATTAAGGATGATAGTATCCTGTTTGGATTATTATTTTCAAAACAAATCATTTCCCGATCCTTATAAAAACGGATATATTAAAGAAGAGCTCTTAAAGGGTAAATCAGCTTTTCTGTCACTAGTTAAAGATAAACCGTTTTACAAACGCTTTGCTAAGGATAAAACCGATCCTATAGCGTATCTTCTCGAATTGCAGAAAACAACCGAACGGCCCATATATATAATTCCGCAAATCATGTCATTTGGGAAAAGCCCCATTCGAACAACCAATCCATTGACTGATATTGTATTTGGTACTGCTTATAAAGCCGGACGGATTAGAAAAATTGTAACACTTTTTAAGTATCCTGAAAAAATAATTGTTGAATTATCCGAGCCTATAAATTTGAAACAATTTATGGAATCAAAGGATAAAGAAGTATATGGAATACAATATCTGTCACTGCTTTTAAGGCGGAATTTACTTCTTCAGCTAAATCGTCATCGCCAAACCATTATTGGGCCTGCGCTTAAGTCACCAGCGGAGTTAAAAGAAAGTATTCTGGCAAGTCCTAGATTTACGGTATTTCTTGAAACATATTCAAAGTCCAGAAAAACAACCATTGACGAAGTGCGGAAGGAAGTTGAAAAATATCTCGATGAAATTGCTGCAAAGTATAATAATTCAGTCATAAGGGTTATAGCGGCGTTAGTGGGATGGATAGTAAATACCATGTTTGATGGTTATACCATTAACACGGATGGATTAAATAAAGTAAAGAATATGTCCTTGAAAGGCCCCCTGATATTAATTCCATGCCATAAAAGCCATATTGATTATCTTATACTTTCATATTTGCTTTATAATAATAATATGCCAAGTCCCCATATAGCCGCGGGGAAAAATCTTTCTTTCTGGCCTATGGGACCTTTGTTCAGAGCGAGTGGCGCTTTTTTCATCAGGCGCACTTTAGGAGGTGCTGCTCTTTATTTGAGAGTTTTTTCCGAATATATATATAAGCTCCTTGAAGAAGGTTTTAATATCGAATTTTTTATAGAAGGAGGAAGGAGCAGAACCGGAAAACTTATCCTGCCTAAGCTTGGCTTTCTTTCTATTTTATTAGAAGCTTATAAAAAGGGAGCGTGCAAGGATTTGATATTTGTGCCCATATTTATAGGCTATGACAGAGTTATCGAAGAAGGTTCTTATCTTGATGAGCTTGAAGGCGGGCAAAAAGAGCCGGAAAATTTATTCCAGTTAATAAAGGCCGGAAAATTACTGAAGAAAAAGTACGGGAAGATATATATTCAATTTAATGAATCGATTTCACTTAATGAATTTCTTGCAGATAGAGATATTCCTCTAAAAAGTATGACATCTAAAGAGCAGAATGCTTTTTGCCGGAATCTTGGATATAGAATGATAAATGCTATCAATGATGCTTCTGTTGTTACGCCCTTCTCTCTTACCGCAAGCGCTATTTTAAACTGTACAAAAAATAGATTTACCTATGAAAATATCCTTTCCGATATAGAAACGTATATTAAATATTTATCTTATCAGGAAACAAAGATTTCGGATACTCTGATTTCCGATTATAAACGAGCCATAGAACTGGTTTTTGAATCATATATCCAGAGAAAATTTATTGAACCGGTTTACCATGGAAAAACGAGCGATCCTCAATCATCTGAATTTTTTGTTAACATAAATAAGCGTCCTGCAATTGAATATTACAAAAACAACAGCATTTCGCATTTTATTCCGGCGGCTATTTCAGCTATTGAAATTCTAAAAATAGAATCATTTCAGTTCCAAGCTTCCGATCTTCACGCCGGATATGCTTTTTTGCAAAACTTTTTTAAATATGAATTTGCATATGATGTTGATAAAACTACAGAGTATTTTGTCCGTAAAAGTATAAAGGTATTTATAGATAATGCCGTACTTGTACCTCATGAAAAGCTTCCCGATACTTATAATATTACATCAGCCGGGTTAAAAACGCTGAATATGTTTTCTAATTTTTTAAAGCCCTACTTTGAATCATATCTCGTTGTGATAAAATTTTTAGGAGCAACTCCTAAAAAAGGGCTTGATGCAAAAGAGCGCATAAAAAAAATCCAAATCTTAGGAAGCCGTATGTATAAAAAAAATGAGATCAAACAAATTGAGGCCATGTCTAAAGTAAACTATACCAATGCGTTGGATTTTTTTGGGAATAAGGGGATAAAAGATTCTTCAAATCCTGATAAAATAAAATATTATGAAGATATTATTAATAAATACCTTAGTTTGTTGCGATATGCCGGATAATGGAAATATAATTATTTAAAACATGAAAGCTCTCATTTTAGCAGCCGGCCTCGGAACAAGGCTACTTCCTTATACCGAACATACTCCTAAACCGCTATTCCCGGTTGGAGGCCGCCCACTGATTGATATAATCATAAGAAAGCTGGAGGCTGCAGGATGTGAGGCAATCATAATAAACATTCACCATCTTTATCAGAAAATAGACGATTTTATATCTTCACAGAAATATTTGATACCGGTATTTACACGCTATGAGCCGTTAATATTAGGAACGGGCGGGGCAATAAAAAATGTTGCGGATTTTTTGGATAATAAACCGTTTATTGTAATAAACAGCGATATACTTACAGATATAAACCTGCAAGAAGTATATAGTTTCCATCTTGAACACAATGGTTGTGTTACTCTTGTATTAATTGATTTTGAAAAGTTCAATAATGTTTTTGTCAGTCAAGATAATCTTGTTCTTGGTTTTGAACAGCAACAACGAGAGAATTCACTACAGCCGGTTTGCGGGCAGGACTATAATACAAGGCTTGCTTTTACAGGTATACAGGTTATAGATCCTGAAATAATAGATTTAATACCTGAGAATAAATTTTCCCACAGCATTGATGTTTATAGACAAATAATAGCTGATGGCAAACAAATTCATGCCTATATACCTGATAAACTGTGCTGGAATGATCTTGGAACACCTGAAGCCTACAAAGAGGCTGTTATAGAAGAAACTGCTCCAAAAGCTTTCAAGGTTGCATTTGGTGATTACAGGAAGCAGGAAATCAAGACGATTAATCTTGCGGGTGATGGGTCCGATAGAAAATGGTTTCGTCTGATCTCCGGACAGTATTCTCTTATCATGGCAGATCACGGTATAAGAAGAGAAATTTCAAATACGGAGGTTGACTCTTTTATACAAATCGGCAACCATCTTAACAGCAAAGGTTTGCCGCTTCCAAGGATATATCTTCATGATGCCTTTTCAGGGCTTGTTTTTGTAGAAGATCTGGGAGATGTAAATTTGCAGGCAGTTATAATAAATGCCACTAGTCAAAGCGAGATCATAAACTGGTATAGAAGTATCATTGATCAACTTATCGAGCTTTCTATTTCGGGTGGTTTTGATTTTGATACTTCCTGGACATATCAAACTTCCAATTATAGCATTGAACTTATAATGCAAAAAGAGTGCGGATATTTTACTGATGCTTTTTTAAAAGGTTATTTGAATTTAAATATCGACTTTGATAAGTTAGAAAATGAATTTATGAAAATAGCCTTCCGGGCCCTCGACAATCAATTCGAAGGATTTATGCACAGGGATATGCAGTCTCGAAATATTATGATTAAAGATGGCAGTATTTATTTTATAGACTTTCAGGGTGGTCGCATAGGTCCTCTTCAGTATGATCTTGCATCATTAATAAATGATCCCTATGTTGCCCTGCCTTATAAAATTCGTATGGAGCTTATTGAATACTGCATGACAAAGCTTTTAAGAATTGCCGGAATAAATGAAAACAAATTTTATAATTGCTATAAGTACTGCTCTATAACACGAAATCTACAGATTCTTGGTGCTTTTGGATTTCTTAGTAAAGTTAAGAAAAAAACATTTTTTGAAAAATACATTCCTGCTGCATTGAGTGGGCTTAAAGAAAATTTTAAATTACTTGACGGAAAAGAATTCCCCGGTATAAAGTACCTAATTGACAATATATTATAAGCAAAAATAATGAAGGGTTTGTTAATACCCGTTATCTGTATGAGGGCGAATAATCCCAGGCCCTAGTTAAGGAGGCTATAGGAATTTATGGATCAAGTAAAAGTTATGGTAAATGGAATGCCGGGAAATATGGCTTCAAATATTGCAAAGCATGTATTAAATGATGACAGATTTCAACTTATTCCATTATCTCTTACCGGGCCTGAAATTATTGAAAAAGAATATGATATTGCTTCCGTTCGCATCCGCCTTATTCATCCGGGTGAAAGAGTTGATGCCATAAAGGAATTAAAGACAAAAGAAAATAATTTTATAAGTGTGGACTATACCCATCCTTTAGCAGCAAATAGCAATGCAGAATTTTTCTGTAATAATTTACTTCCTTTTGTAATGGGAACAACAGGCGGTGAAAGAGGAAAGCTTGAAGATGCTGTTTTGTCATCAGGAATTTGTGCAGTAATTGCACCTAACATGGCAAAACAGATAGTCGGTTTTCAGGCAATGATGGAATATGGCGCAGAAACATTTCCCGATTTGTTTAAGGGATATACTCTTACACTCAAAGAGAGTCATCAAAAAGGTAAAGCTGATACAAGTGGTACTGCAAAAGCAATGATCGGATATTTTAATAAGCTTGGAATACCTTTTACTGATGAGCAGGTAATCAAAGAAAGAGACCCTGAAAATCAAAAGAACATGTGGGGTGTACCTGAAGAATTTATCAAGGGGCATGGTTGGCATACTTATACAATTGCTTCCGGGGATAAAACCGTCAAATTTGAGTTTACACATAATGTAAACGGCCGTGATGTATATGTAGCAGGCACTCTTGATGCAATACTTTATTTGAACAGCAGAATAAATGAAGGCGCAAAAGGAAAAGTGTTTTCAATGATTGATGTTTTAAAAGGAACCGGCGTTTGAATCTTTAAGTTTTATTTGCTTAATGCCATAGGGTATCTGTTTATTATGTTTTATTTAAACATAGATCTTTAATCCTGTTCCTTGAACCATTAAAAAATATGAGGAGACGGAAAATGCAATATTGTAAAAAGCGCTTGTGGCTTATTATTTCTTTATTTCTTGTTGGTTCTTTTTTGTTAATCAGTCCAGGCTGCTCGAATGAGGCAAAAAAAGCAAGACACTTTACTAAAGCTGAAAAATATTATTCTGAAAACAAATTTCGTGAAGCGATCCTGGAATATAGAAATGTTGTGAAGCTTGATCCTAAGGATTCAAAGGCTCATTATAAACTTGGTGTGGCTTATATGAAGACAAAATTATTCAAAGAAGCCTATGCTGAATTTATGAAAACTGTAGAGCTTGATCCTGATATGATAGATGCACATAACCAGCTTGGTACAATATACCTTCTATCAGGAAAACCTGAAAAAGCAAAAGAACATGTGGATATTGTTCTTTCAAAAGATCCGAATAATTCTTTAGCGCACATGCTTTTCAGCGGCTTGTATATTTTCGAAAAAAATCTTGATGCTGCGATTGCCGAAGCAAAAAAAGCTGCAGAAGGGAAAATGAAAATTGAAGCCTATCTGCATCTTGCCAATCTTTATATTATGAAAAAAGATCTTCCCAAAGCAGAAGAAATGTTGATTTCTGCAGTAAAATTAAATGAAAAGAGCATAGTGGCACGTTTTGCTCTTGCAAATTTTTATTTGCGTTCCGGTAATAAGGATAAAGCAGAGCGTGAATATATGGATGCAGTTAAAGTGGCTCCTGAGGATACGAGAGTTTATGTGGCATTGGGGAATTTCTATTTTGTTACAAAAAGGCCTGAGGATGCAGAAAAGCAGTTTTTAAAAACTATGGAATTATCACCGAAAGATATCCCTGTGCAAATGCGCCTTGGAGAGCTTTATCTTGCATGGGGCAAAAAAGAAAAGGCAGAAGCTGCCTTTAAAGAAGCTGTTAAGATAAATCCCGAAAACATTAAAGTTTTAGCACAGCTGGCAAGTTTTTACATAGATAATAAAAAGTATGATGAAGGCTTGAAGGAAACAGAAAAAATTATAAAAATTAATCCTAAAAGCTATGAGGGGCTTCTCTTAAAGGGGAGACTCTATCTGGTCAGGAATAAATTTACCGAAGCGCAAAGTTTCTTCCAGTCATATTTGAAAGACAATCCAAAAGTTCCTTTAGGTTATTATCTTCTTGGCATGGCTCATTACGGAAACAAAGAAATACAGCAGGCAAAATCAGCTCTTGCAGAAGCAATTAAACTAAATCCAAAATGGCCTGAACCAAAATTTCTTCTTGCAAATATATATATGAGAGAAGGAGCTTATAATGAGGCGGTTAATGAAGCAAAGGAAGTATTGAACCAAAATCCCAGAAATCCCCAATCTTATCTGATTATGGGTAATTCATACCTTATGCAGAAAAATATTCCCGAAGCTTCAAAGACTTTTGAAGAACTGATCAAAATTGCGCCTAACAACCCTGTCGCATATACTCAGACGGGTCGTTTATTACTAATACAAAAGAAAGAAAAAGAGGCTATTGAAAATTTTGAAAAAGCTTTGAAACTGCAACCAAATTACATTGATCCTTTAAGATTTATTGTCGCTGTTCTGATTATAAATAAGGATTATGATAAGGGTTTTGCAAGAGTTGAGGAGCAAATTAAAATTTCTCCTAAGAATCCTTTTTTTTATAATATTCTTGCCAGCCTTTATGAAGTTGTTCAAGATCTGGCAAATGCGGAAAATAATCTAAAGAAATCCATAGAGATTAGCCCTGAAATACCGGCTTTGCATATGGCGCTTGGCAATTTTTATTTGCGCCATAAAACAATGGATAAGGCAAAGAGTTCTTATAAGGAGACAATAAAAAAGGCTCCTGATTCTCTCAATGCCCATATGGCTTTAGGGATGATTTATGAAAATGAGAAGAAATATGATGAAGCTAAAGATCACTATCAAAAGGTATTAAACATCAATCCCGACTTTCCGCCAGCTTTAAACAATCTGGCCTATATTTATGCAGAAAAGGGAGGTAATATTGACGAGGCGCTAAACCTTGCACAAAAGGCCAAAGAACTGGTTCCTGATGATCCTCATATTTCCGATACGCTTGGATGGATTTATTACAAAAAAAATATTTTCAGCAGAGCCGTTTCATACCTTAAAGATGCAAATGAAAATATTGCCGATCAGCCCCTTGTGAAATACCATCTTGGAATGGCCTACTATAAAAACGGCAATCTTGATCTTGCAAAAATTGAGCTTAAGAAAGCCCTGGAGCTTGACCCTGAATTTGAAGGTTCCGGTGAAGCTTCTGCAACACTTAAAACGATAAAATAGTTTCATAAATTGATAGGGCAAAAGGGTATAGCAAACAGGTTTCTCATGGAGGATAAATTCCGGGCCGGATTGATTTCAGTAATATGGATAAGTTCTATTGGAATAGTTATTTACTTTTCGCTTATGCCTAGTGTGAAATTTCCGGTTGATTTCTGGCAGGTGGACAAACTTTACCATTTTTTTTCATACAGCTGGTTGTCCGTTTTGCCCATGATTGCCTATTCAAACAGAAAGTTTGCCTTAACGGCTTCTTTTAGCATGATTCTTTTGGGAGTATTGATAGAAATCGGCCAGCTTTATGTTCCGGGAAGAACTTTCTCTGCGGCGGATATTGTAATGAATACTATAGGTGTTTATTTCGGGATTTATGGCTGGGGTTATTTAAGGCGCTTTATTAGTTTTGTATAATATAGCGCCTAATGCCATATGTTTTAAGCAATAGCGGCTTCAGCCTCTTTCAATACATTAATTAATGAACGGCCTTTTTGCCTGACAGTAGCGGCTCCAAAAGAGAGATTTAACGGTACTTTGTGATGTTTGTTATTTGATTCAAGGGTTTTTCCAAGCCTTAGTATGGCCTCTTCTCCTATTGATTTGTCTGCAGTTGGCAGAAGAATTGCGAATTTATCTCCGCTGATTCTGGCAGTTACATCTTCTGTGCGAAATATTTTCAGGATCTTGGCTGTTCTTCGCAAGAGTTCGTTTCCTGCTGCTATTCCCTCATGAATATTGATTTTTTGAAGGTTGTCTATTTTAACAGTAATAACGCTTATTGGAAATTGCCTACCGTTTTCAAGCCGGTACAATTCTTCTTCAAAATAGGTGCGGTTGTATAAACCGGTAAGAACATCATGGAAACTAAGATACCAGAGCTTTTCTTCCGTTTCCCGTAGTTCGCTTATATCAATGGCAATACAGATAAGACCGATGATTTTTCCTTTTTCATCTACATAAGGTATGCGATCGTTCTGAATCCATCTTCTTCCGCGAATTGATGGCAAAACCTCAATAAATCCGCGCTTTGGATTGCCGGTATTTAATACTGCATTATTTGTTTCATAGAAATGAGAGAGCTGTTCTGTAGGCAGATTGGGGAAAATATCGGTCAATGTCTTGCCAATGATACTTTCCATAGGAAAACCAATGGATTTGCAAAAAGCTTTATTTGCCTGTATAAAACGATGATTTGTATCCATATAGTATATGCTTGTTGGTATAGAATTTAAGACTATCTGCAGATCGCTTCGGTTTCGTTGCAGTTCCTCGTCAATCCTTTTGCGCACACTAATATTGCGTAGCATTCCATGAATGGCAACTCCCCATTTGTAAGGGATGAGCAGAATGAAGGTTTCGCATTCTATTCTTGATCCATCATTCTTCATCGCGGTAAATTCAAACTGTTGAGTCATAAATTCGCCGCTGGAGCTTAATTTATATTTGTTAGTAACAAGTTTTCGGCTTTCCGGAGCCACCAGTTTCATAGGATCAAATTCCGGGCTGCATACTTCATCAGGTGTTACGTCAAAGAGTTTTGCGAATTGATTGTTTACGAATTCGTACTTTCTATCAAAAATGACATAGATAGCCTCATCCATATGTTCAACCTGCGGGAAGTATCGGCCTATTTTTTCACCAAATTCTTTTTTTGACTGCCCCGAGGCTTTTTCAAGTGCTTCAAGTTCTAAAACCCGTTCCTTTAAACTGTCCAATTCTTCAATAAGCTGTTTTTTAGTTTTGCGCATAGAATTCATATGTTTTGCTCCGTGCATTGATGTTTTTGAATAACATATGGGAATAACAGATGTTTAAAACGTTTTTAACGTATTGGTATTGTAATTATTTGTCAAGCAATTATTTCTCTGGTAAGGGAAAGAATACTTATGAAATTGATAGATTCATGAGTTGATAAGTAGATAATAGAAAGATATCAGGTGCAAGAATATATGAAATCAATTTTATTATATATCAGCAAAATTAACAATATTGACACCATTCTTTTAAAAATATTCTGTTTTGCTGTTGTTATTGCCATAATATTAGCAGGACTTTGGCCATTTAACTTTTTCCCAAAAAACAAAGTCAAATGGTTGCAAAATAATAATGGAGTATCATTTAGTGGCCAGGGTTTGATTATAAGCCATGACCGCTTGCAGAAGTCTAATGAATCGCTTTTTTCCGACAGAGCAATAAGTGTGGAACTATGGGTTAAACCACTAAACGAACCGGGAAATCTTCCGCCTATTTTTAATCTTTACGATGGTAAATTACCTGGAGTAATTACTGTAGGGCAATGGAGGTCGCATCTGATTGTAAGATGCCGTACTAATGACCCGGCTCTGTTTAAGCGCAGGGAACCTTATAGGGAAAGAGGCTTAAACAATGCTCTATTAAAAAACCGGGATGTTTTTATTACAATAGTATCAGATAAAAAAGAATCCGCTGTTTATTTAAATGGCATGCATGCAAAGTCTTATTCCGGTTTTCCTATGCTTTCAGAATATGGTGATGAGCCTTTATGCATTATAATCGGCAATTCACCAACAGGACACAGTTTCTGGAAAGGTGAATTTATGGGCCTTGCCATATATAATAAATCTTTAGCACCGGAGCAGATTTCTGCAAATTATCAATCGTGGATTGATGGTGATTATGCATTGCTGAAACAAAATGCCGGACTTGTCTGTTTATATCCGTTTGATGAGAGAAAAGAAAGTACTATCCATAATTATGCGGATTCAGGTTATCCTCTTATAATCCCTGAAATATTTAAACCGGTTCAAAGAGTATTTTTAGAGCCAGTGAGATCTCAAGATGTATGGAAATTTTCTTATATCAAGGATGTGGCAATAAATCTTATTGGTTTTATCCCATTTGGATTTTTTGTATCAGCTTTTTTGGCAAAGAAAAATAAATTTGGATTTAATGCGATCTGTGTTGTCGTTGTTATTGCCGGTTTTTCACTCAGTATGTCAATTGAACTAATCCAGGCATATCTTCCAACAAGATTTTCCCAGCTTTCAGATCTTGTATTAAATACATCGGGAACGACAATAGGTGTTTTTGTTCTTAATTTGATACAGAGGTTAAAGAAATAGCTGTTCTTCGCTCAATTCAAAACTAATCATAATCTTTTACCTCTTTTAAGCGATGGTTTGTTTAAGAAGGATTTTGTTTGTGTGCAATAAACAACATGGTTCTTATCATTTTCTTTTACCTCAAACCCCTTGTTGATAATTGTTTCCGAATGTTTCCAGAGAGTCTTTCTGCTCGAACTTCCGAGAAGTGCAACTATTATCGTATTATTTTCCCTCTCCGCAGCTCCCACAAAACAGTGGCCTGCCCTTCGTGTATATCCTGTTTTTCCTCCTATCATATCTCCATCAGACCATAATAGCTTATTTGTATTTTTTAAATGCATCGATGTGCCGTTAAGAGTTGAAATTTCAGTAAAACGTGTGCCTATAATCTCTCTTAATTTTGGATAGTTGAGTGCATATTTCATTATTTTTGACAGATCTGAAGCGGTTATGTATTGTCCTGGGCCAGGAAGACCGTTTGGATTAATAAATCTGGTGTTATTTGCTCCTATTTCAGCGGCCTTTATATTCATCAGCTTGACAAACCCGGATACAGATCCTGAGATTCCTTCTGCAAGGGCAACAGCAGCATCGTTTGATGAGCTAATCAATGCTGCATAAAGAAGCTTTTCCACAGTTACCCTGTCTCCTGTTTTAAAACCCGCTTTATGGGGCGATACGTTTGAAGCTTTCTTGCTCACAGTGATAACATTATTTAGGTCGGCATTTTCAATGGATACAATAGCAGTCATCAGTTTTGCAGTGCTTGCAGGAAGACACCTGAGATCAGGATTTTTAGCATAAAGTATCTTCCCTGATGATACATCCATAGCCACGGCAGCCCTGGTTTTTGCAGTTATATTGGATTTGTTTTTATAGTTGGTTTTATTACGAGGCTTTGGCAAGTTGTCTGAAGCTAAAACTAAATCCGAATTAAATAAAAAGGATATAAAAATAAAAAGATAGATCAGGGTAGGGTAGTATTGCTTTTTACAGATAGAGTTTATCAACGCATATTCCCTTTGGTTTCAGCCCAGTTAATAACACTTTTTCTATATACGGTACTACATAAAATATTTTGCTAAATTCTTTACAGATTATTTGCATTATTTTGTTCTCCCTTAAATATAGTGCAATTTACCTTCAAATATAAAATAAACAATTGTATCTCTATAAATTATTAAGTGTTATGCGTCAAGCAATTATATTTTAATTGCAAATTATTATATAAGTATTCTTTGTCGAAATGTTTGCGCAAATTATTATTTAATAATCAGTAAAAAAAAATTGCCTTTAATTGATTTTTAATATTTGATGGACATATTAAACATTTTTAATACTTAAACTTTTATATTTTTTGGTTTTATCAGGAATTTCAATTTGAAAAAGCTCTTAATAATAGATAATTATGATTCATTTACATTTAATCTTGCTCAGATGTTTATGCACTATGATCTTTTAATAGATGTTTGCAGAAATGATATGATTACTATCAGGCAAATTAAGGTGATGAACCCGGACTATATTTTAATTAGTCCGGGCCCGAAAGATCCTGCAAATGCGGGTATATCTACACTCATTATAAAAACTTTTTATAAAGAAACTCCAATTCTTGGTGTTTGCCTTGGAATGCAATGCATCAACGAGGTTTTTGGGGGTATTACGGTTAGAGCTTTTCAGCCTATGCATGGAAAAACATCTATTATTGAACATAATGAAAGTGGAATTTTCAAAGGAATGCCGTCTCCTTTCAGGGCAGCGCGATATCATTCGCTTATGGTTAAATTAAACGGTAGCATGCTTGATGTTACAGCCAAAACCCATGATGAAACTATCATGGGACTTTCTCATAATGTTTATCCGCTTCATGGTGTTCAATTCCATCCGGAAAGTTTTTTAACTGAGAACGGGCGAATCCTGGTGGATAATTTTTTAAAAATTAATAAGCCTTAAGATCTGAATATTATGTCAGCAAGAAAGGACTTTGAGATAAAATTAAATAATAATTACAGGCAAAAAATTGAATTGGATGAACCGTTTAAAGATTTTGCCTCAAGGTTTGCCCATCTTGAAGGAACTGTTGTTTTGATGAGTGGCGGAGACTATGATTGTGCCAGATATCATGTAATGGGTATACTTCCCTGGCTGACTGTTTCAGGTTATAATCAAAATCTTTCCGTAACTACTGTTGAAGGAACCATTCAATATGATTTAAACCCTTTCGATGTGCTTCGTTTTATATTAGACAAATATAAAATAGATGTTACAGTAAAAGATATCCCTTTCATATCCGGACTTATGGGGTATTTATCCTATGATCTTAAAGACTCGCTTGAAAAATTACCCAGAACAAGTATCAATGATATACAAATGCCGGATGTTTTGTTTTATGCTCATTCAATAGTATTTGTTCATGACAAATCAACAAATGAAACGGATCTGATTGTTTCTGAACAAAACAAAGATAAAGACAATGCCCTAAAGTCATTTATGCAAATATTTGAAGGCGGAGTTTTAAGAAAGCATAATGCAATATATGCCGGAAATTTAACATCTTGTTTCAGTAAAGATTTATATGTTGAAGCAGTAAATAAAATAAAAGAATATATCAAAGCAGGTGATGTTTATCAGGTCAACCTTTCGCAGCGTTTTATAGCCGATTTTACAGGAGACGCTTTTGCTCTTTTTGCGATGCTTTATGAAAAAAATCCCGCCCCATTTTTTTCATTTATTAATGGAGGAAAAAATCTTCAGATCATTTCTACTTCTCCAGAACGTTTTATACTGCAACAGGAAACTCAGGTTGAAACAAGACCGATAAAAGGAACAAGACCAAGAGGAATAACCATCGCAGAAGATGAAAAGCTAAAAAGCGAACTTTTAAAAAGCAGTAAAGATGATGCTGAATTATCAATGATAGTTGATCTTCTTCGAAATGATCTGGGTAAAGTTTGCAGGGCCGGATCAGTTGAAGTATCAGAGCACAAAAGAATAGAAGCATACCAGAATGTATACCATCTTGTATCTGTTGTTGAAGGAATACTGAAAGATGACAAGGATCAGGTGGATTTGATAAAAGCGGTTTTTCCCGGAGGCTCAATTACAGGGTGTCCTAAGATAAGAGCAATGGAAATAATAGATGAACTTGAACCATGCCGCCGGCATATCTATACAGGAGCTATCGGATATATAAGTTTCCATGACACGATGGATTTATCGATAGCAATCCGTACTATCAGTATTTTAAGCGGCAAGATCGTTTATTCCGTAGGCGGAGGGATAGTATTGGATTCGAATCCGCAGGATGAATTTGATGAAACATTGCATAAAGGCCGTACTATAATGGATGCATTTAAAAGCACAAAAGAAACTTCAAACATAAATTCAGTCATATGGCATAACGGCATGTTAAAGTCTTCTGATGATGCAAATGTTTCTGCATGCGGCGAAGGCTTTATGTATGGATACGGTTTTTTTGAAACAATACGAATAAATAAAGGCAACCCAGCTTTTCTTGATGAACATATTTTAAGGTTTAATGATGCATGGAAATATTTTTTCAAAGATACGGCTCCTGATTTAACATGGGAAGATATAATCAGACAGGTAATTACTGAAAACGGACTATCAAATAAAACGGCTTCCATCAAGATTATTGCAGCTAAAGGCGGAGGGGGCTGTTTAATAACAAATTATGATCTGCTGGTTATAGCAAAAGATTATCCGGGAAGAATTCAGCTGAAAACCAATAAAGGCTTATATCTTGCTTTTTATGACGAACCAAGGCAGAGTCCTCTTGCTTCCTATAAGACCCTGAATTATTTATACTATTATCTTGCAGGTCAATGGGCGAAAGAAAATGGTGCTGATGAAGCACTGATAGTAAATCCGGATGGAAGTTTATCGGAAACAAATACGGCAAATATTATGGTTGTTTATGGTAAAAAAATTATAAGACCGTTATCGCCTCATGTACTACCCGGTATAATGAGCAAAGCAGTCAGAAAGTTGCTTTTGGAATGGGGTTATGAATTTGAGGATAAATTAATTTTTTCCAATGAATTGTTTTCTGCTGATGGTGTGATTCTCACAAATTCTCTTATGGGAGCTGTGCCGGCTATCGGGTTAGATGGCATAAATATTAATAGCTCTTTTGATCTTTGTGAAAAAATCAATAAGATACTTCTATGATTATATATACAATCGAAACATCTATAAAAGACTTGCTGATCAAGGATTCAAGGGGTCAAGGGTTCCAGGAGCCAAGTGTAATGTTGATAAATTATAAAGTAGTATTATAGGTTTGGTAAAAGTTTTGAGTTCTTTAAAGAATGCCCAATTTTGATTAAGTTCAAAGAGGGAGAGGATTATAACTCAAAGGGGAAAATTGCCATCGCTTGAACCCTCGAACCCTTGAATCCTTTTATATCTGACATTTTTTAGGAGTAAATATGACAGGCAGTAAAAACAGTTTTGACACAAAAGAAATACTTAAGATAGGCAGCAAGAATTATACATATTTCAGCTTGAATAAACTTGCCGATGCAGGCTTTAAAGATATATCAAAACTGCCTGTTTGCATTAAAATACTTCTGGAAAATCTTATCAGAAACGAAGATGGGGTTTTATTTACAGATAAAGATATAAATAATCTGGCTTTATGGAATATAGAAAAAGAAAGTATTGAAATACCTTTTATGCCTGCCAGATTGCTTATGCAGGACTTTACAGGGGTTCCGGCAATAGTTGATTTGGCTGCAATGCGCGATGCTGCAAATCGTCTTTACAAAGATCCTATGAAAATCAATCCTTGTGTACCTTCAGAGCTGGTCATCGATCATTCTGTTCAGGTAGATTCTTTCGGCAAAACTACTTCTCTTGAAGAAAATATTAATAATGAGTTTAAACGCAATTCCGAACGTTATACTTTTTTAAAATGGGGGCAGAAGAATTTTGATAATTTTAAAGTAGTGCCTCCTGCTACCGGTATATGCCATCAGGTTAACCTTGAATACCTTGCAAGAGTAGTTTTCATAAAAGAGTTTTCAAATACCAACACTGTTTTTCCTGATAGTGTGTTTGGCTTTGATTCACATACAACAATGATAAATGGAATTGGAGTGCTTGGTTGGGGTGTGGGCGGAATAGAGGCTGAAGCTGTTATGCTTGGAAATCCATATTATCTTCTTACTCCCCAGGTGCTTGGTTTTAAGCTTACAGGAAAACTTTCAGATCGTACAACTGCAACAGATCTTGTTTTACATATTACCGAGCTTTTAAGAAAAAAAGGTGTTGTAGGAAAATTTGTTGAATTTTACGGGCCCGGAGTTTCAAACATAAGCTTGGAGGATCGTGCGACCATTGCAAACATGGCCCCTGAATACGGAGCTACAATGGGGTTTTTCCCGGTGGATGATATTACATTAAAATACCTTAGATTAACCGGCCGCTCTGACCATATCATATCTTTGATAGAAACATATACTAAAGAACAGGGCCTTTTCAGACAAGATGACAAAAGTAATATCATCTATCATGATACTGTTGAATTTGATATGAGTAAGGTTCAACCTTGTATTGCCGGGCCTAAAAAGCCTCAGGAACGCATACCGCTTTTTCAGGTTAAAGAAGTATTTAAAGAATTAATACAAAAAGATAATAACAGAAAAGAAAAACCTGAAAATATAAAGATAGATGATGTTTCGGCCAATCTTGATCATGGTTCAATTGTTATAGCTGCTATAACAAGTTGTACAAATACTTCCAATCCTTCAGCTCTGATAGGTGCGGGGCTTCTTGCAAAAAAAGCACTCTCACTGGGGCTTATGGTTAAACCATGGGTAAAAACCAGTCTTGCGCCCGGTTCCAAAGTAGTTGCCGCTTACCTTGAAAAATCAGGGTTGTTGTCATATCTTGAAGAGCTTAAATTTAATATTGTTGCTTACGGATGCACCACTTGTATAGGAAACAGCGGCCCACTTCATGATTCTGTTGTAAAAGCAATATCTGCGAAAAATCTTGTGGTGGCTTCAGTATTAAGCGGGAACCGAAATTTTGAGGGAAGAATTTCTCCACTCATACGTGCTAACTTTCTTGCTTCGCCTGCGCTTGTCGTAGCTTATGCGATAGCCGGCAAAATTGATATTAATTTTGAAACCGAGCCAATAGGGACAAACAATGAAGGCAAGTCTGTTTTTCTTCAAGATATATGGCCATCAGCAAAAGAAATCAGTCAAATAGTAGAAACTCTTTTAACTCCGGATATGTTTATTAAAGAATATTCCACTATATTTGAGGGATCAAAACAATGGCAATTGCTATCGGTTCCTGAAGGGTCAATTTTTAAATGGGAGCCTGATTCAATATACATTAAAAATCCGCCTTTTTTTACCGATATAACCAAAACAACACCGGAGCTTCAAGATATCAAAAAAGCAAGAGTGCTTGCTCTTTTAGGTGATTCGGTAACAACCGATCATATATCACCTGCCGGCTCAATTCCTGTTGAAAGTCCGGCCGGAAAATATCTTATAAGTAAAAAAATACCTCCGGATGAATTTAACTCCTTTGGATCATATCGCGGCAATCATGAAATAATGATGCGCGGCACATTCGGTAATATTCGTTTAAAAAATAAACTTGCCCCCGAAACGACCGGTGGGTGGACAACCATACTTCCTGAAGAAAAAACTGCAACTATTTATGATGCAGCGATGGCGTATAAAAAATCGGGTATTCCACTTATAGTAATAGCAGGCAGGGAGTATGGAACCGGAAGTTCGCGTGATTGGGCTGCCAAAGGAACTTTTCTTTTGGGAGTTAAAGCCGTGATAGCCCAAAGCTTTGAAAGAATTCACCGAAGCAATCTTGTATGCATGGGGGTACTTCCTTTACAATTTGATGAAGGAATAAATTATGAAGTGCTGGAACTGGATGGAACTGAACTATACGATATCGAAGGAATTGAAACAGATTTTTATCCTAAAAAAATGCTTAAAATATCAGCCTGCCGGAAAGATAAAAGCAAAATTGAGTTTAATGTTACTGCAAGAATCGATTCAAAATCAGAGTTAAACTATTTTATTCACGGTGGGATACTTTCCTATGTGTTAAGGAATATATCTAAGTTATGAACCTTTTTCTATAATATTTTTCAGCGCGCTTTTTATATCAGGATATTTAAACTTGAAACCATATTGTAGAAGCTTTTCAGGAGTTACTCGCTGACTGGCCAGAATGGATGATCCGAATTCTCCCAGAAACAGTTTTATGAAAAAAGCCGGAGCAGGCATGATAGCCGGTCTGTGAAGAATTCCGGCAATGGTTTTAACAAGTTCAATGTTTCTTATAGGTTCCGGGGAAGTGAAATTTAATGCTCCGCTTACAGATTCGTTTTCAAAAATAAAAAGCATAGCCGAGATAAGGTCTTCGATATGAATCCATGGAAACCACTGCTGTCCGTTTCCAAGAGGGCCTCCGACAAAAAAACGTATCGGCGGTATCATTTGTTTTAAAGCTCCGCCGCCTTTTCCTAAAACAATGCCGAATCGGGTTATGGTAACTCTTACCCCTTTCTTTTCAGCCTTGAACGCTTCATTTTCCCAATCTTTGCATACTTTAGCAAGAAAATCATTACCGGGAGACTCGTTTTCAGTCAAAATATCATCTTTCCTGTCGCCATAATAACCGGCAGCGGATGTACTGCAAAGAGTAATATTTTTATTTGAAGGAAGAGCTTCGACAAGATTACGTGTTGTAAGTATCCTGCTATCATAAATCGATTTTTTATAATCATCGTTCCAGCGGCTGAAAATCGATCTTCCTGCAAGATTTATAACAGCATCAATATTGTTTAATTCCTCTTGCCAGGAGCCTTTTTGGGTTGTATCTGCCAGGACATATTTTAAATTTGGATGTTTTAATGCATTGCCTGGCGGAGGTCCGCCAATAGATATAACATGATAACCTTTTTTGATAAAGGTATCGGAAAGATATGATCCTACAAAACCTGTTCCACCGGTAATTAATATCTTCATATCTAATATTTCCACCTCCGATAAAAGCAAATTTATATCGAGAATAGCGAATATGAAATAGCAAAAATCGATGAGTGTTAAACGCTATTATCCAAAAAAGTAAAATTTGTATTGAGCGCACAATAAAAAATGTGGAAAATTGAAGCTGAAATGATTATAAAAACAGGGCAACACAAAAATATCATCTGATGTTACCCTGTTAATATATATAAACTATGAGTATATTATGATTCGGTGCTGCAAGAACCACCTGTGCCGCAACTTGAGCATGCAGAAGGAGCACCCATATCGAATCCCGATGTAATTTTAAAACCGATTTGGCCATAATCTACTTTAACCGGTTTTGCTTTCTCCAAAAATTCCTGATTAATTATATACTTAAATCCGTCAACTTCATATATTTTGTCAGATTCATTAGGCTCATCCAGAGCCAATGCCAGAGACGGCCCGCCTCAGCCACCTTGATTTAAAAAAATCCTGATCGGTGAAGCTTCTTTCCCTTCAAAATATTCGGCTATCTGTTTGCTAGCCATTGGTGTTACTTCAACCATGTTAACCCTCCTTCTGCTAAATATGCATATTAACCTTTAATCGGTTTTTTTAAGGTATATCGGCAATCATTTTTTGCCTTTCCTATGATTTCTAAACTAATTACTGAAATAGTGTTTGTCAATATTATTCAGGATTCAAAATAGATTATCTCTATGTGAATTTGCTATCCTATCTCATACATATTACAAGCAAATGGAAGGTAAACTTTGTTTTGAAAAATTTATGATCAAAATATAAACATGTTTGTCAAATTCAGGAAATTACTTTTAGGTATTTATGATAAATATCAAGATGCTTGGATGAAAAAAGAATAAAAATAACCTTTGATAAAGAGCTTTCCTGGCTTTCTAAAAAACTGCAAGTAGTGTCTATGGCAATCTTACAGGCATCTTTAATAGGATAGCCGTAAACCCCGCAGCTGATTGCAGGAAATGCGATAGAGTTTAATTTTTTTTCTAAGGCAAGTTGCAGGCTGTTTGTATAGCATTGAGCCAAAAGGCTGCTGTCAGCAGGTTTCCCGCTGTACACAGGACCAACAGTATGAATTACATATGAAGCCGGCAGGTTATATCCTTTTGTTATTTTTGCTTCTCCTGTATCGCATCCTCCCAGTGTTTTGCATTCTTCCAGAAGCATAGGGCCTGCAGCACGATGTATTGCGCCGTCAACTCCTCCTCCGCCGAGAAGAGAGCGGTTTGCGGCATTAACAATGGCATCAACATGGAGTTTTGTTATATCTTCCTGTTTAATTTCAATTTTACCAAGGACTTGTTTTTTCATGAAGTACCGCCTTAATATTAAATTTGCTCTAAAGATTAAAGCAAGACAAATTAAAAGTTGTGTAATAATAAGTAAAATCTTAATATCGATTGCAACCGGTATTAACCGGTGCAAAATCGTTAAATATTCAACTACCTTAAAAAAGGTTACTGAATGATAAATGTATTGTCAAGAAGAATTATGCTATAAATCAGCTGAAAAATCGGGATGTTGAAACAAGCTTTTTCCTGGTTAACAAACTGTTTTGTGACTTTATATTAGGCCTTCTTTATTTTAGAAGCATTGATAAATTTATTATTACAATTATTATTGGTTAGGCAGTGAATATGGGGAGAAAATAAATATGTCCGATATGATAAGGCTTGCACGGCTTATGGAAGAACTTGACAAGATGCTTGCCGTTTGCATGAGATGTGGTACGTGTCAGGCTGTGTGTCCCCTTTTTTCGGTAACAAGAAAAGAATCGGATGTTGCGCGAGGAAAGCTTGCCATTTTAAACGGGCTTTTGAATAATATGTTTGAAAATCCCGATGGGGTATTTGAGCATTTAAATAGATGCCTTTTGTGCGGATCATGTGCTGCAAACTGCCCAAGCGGGGTAAAGGTTCTTGATATTTTCATTAAAGCAAGGGCTATTCTAACCGCTTTTATGGGATTATCAACAGGTAAAAAACTTATTTTAAGAAAGATGCTGTCAAATCCGAAAACGTTTGACAGACTTCTTGAGTTTGGAACAAAATTTCAGGGATTTTTCACAAAAACCGCAAGCGATATTGTTGGAACATCATGTTCCCGGGTTTCTTCACCTGCTCTTAAACAGCGGCATTTTGTGCCGCTTGCCCCGGTTCCTTTTCACCGGAGTACACCTTCTGTAAATACTTTTCCCGGAAGATCGGGAATGAAAATCGCATATTTTACGGGGTGCTTAATAGATAAATTTTTCCCGAATGTGGCACAAGCTGCAATGGATGTTTTTTCTTTTCATGAAGTCGGGGTTTTTATGCCTCAAGGGCAGGGATGCTGCGGTATTCCGGCGATATCTGCGGGAGATACCAAGTCGTTTGAAAAACTTCTCCTTTACAATATCAATCAATTTGAGCCTTTTGATTTTGATTATCTTATTACTTCATGTGCAACATGTACTGCAACTATTAAAAATATCTGGCCTCTTATGGCACGAGAGAGTCTGGGGAATGATATAATAAAAAAAGTTGAGATAATTTCTAAAAAAGTACTTGATATAAACCAGTTTATAGTTTCAAAGATAGGAATTAAAAAAGAAAAATATGAAAATGCCGGAGACAGTAAAATCATTACTTATCACGATCCCTGCCATCTTAAAAAATCTCTTGGAGTATTTGAAGAGCCAAGAAAAGTTATAAAAGCAAACAGCCATTATACTTTTAAAGAAATGCCTGAAGCAGACTGGTGCTGCGGAATGGGAGGAAGCTTTAATATAGAGCATTATGATATTTCAACTGTAATAGGGGAGAGGAAACGCAATAACATTAAGGCATCCGGATGTTCGATAGTTGCAACATCCTGCCCTGCCTGCATGATTCAGATATCCGATATGCTCTCAAAATCAAAAGACAGAATCGAAGTAAAACATACTATAGAAGTATATGCCGAAATACTGAAAGGGCATTTTTGAAGCCAAATGGATTTGTAAAAGCTTTAATTGAAATTTAGCGAAATAAATTACTTCTCCATTCAGTTGGCAATTTCAAATTGCTATCACCTGCATGCTATGGTTAAGCACCAATTATTTCATTCAAGCCTTCAATTATGAGAGTCAATTCTTCATCAGATGCTTTGGCTATTTTACGGCCTATGTGTTTTACGGACAATGTACGAATCTGGCTAATCTTTACCCATGATTGTTTTGGGAGTTTTAGTTCGGAAAGCTCCAAAGTAAGCGGAAACCCAGCTTTTTGAGGTTGGCTTGAGATCGCAACGGCTATTACCGTGCCGGATCGCTCATTGAAAACGTTTTGGCTTAAAATGAGAACAGGGCGTAAACCGCCCTTCTCACTACCAATGACCGGATTTAAATCCGCCCAATAGATATTACCTCTTAATATTCCGGCCATATTTCCATCTCCGCTTTTCTTATTAGGGGATGAGATAAACTAAATAAATTTATCTCATCCCTCTTTTAATAATCGCTTAAATGCAATAAAATCTGATGTTTTTTGCACGAAGTATGAATATGATTAAAAAAGAAGCAACACCGAAAAAGAGCATAAAATCAAAACGATTTAGGGCTGGTTGGGATAATGATTATCTTATGAAAGTCCTGGCAGGTTGATTTCTAAATGCGGTTACCCTGTATTTGAATGAAAATATCCGATATACTGCTTTCAGGAAGCAACTTCCTGGTTACATAGTATTGCATAGCCTTTAGCGCTGTATCTTCAAACTACATCTATTTAACCCATTGGGTAAAAATAAATTTCTAGCCTATAACACTTTCTTTGCTCCTATATTATCTTGATCAACTTTCCTGCACATCCGTATGAGCAGTAATTTTATAAATATAGTGGCAATAAATCTTGTAAAATAGCGGCACTTAAATTATAAAAATAGCGGGATAAATAAAATGATTTCAAACACATTATATGGTTCAGGAATAATATGAATTACGATGAGTTGTTTGAAAAGTATAATCTTTTATTAAACGAAAAGAATCGTTTAACAGAAGAAAACAGCAGATTAAAAGCACAGCTCGGGATAACCGATTTCGAGCACGCTAAAGAAAATATTACAAAATATGTCTTAAAAGAAAATACCATACCCGACGACAAATCACATGACGAAACCTCATTCTTTAATATAAACAATACATCTGATTCCATTTCAAAAATAAAATTATTTATGTCGCTTTTTAAAGGGCGCAACGATGTTTATGCAACACGGTGGGAGAACAAAAAGAAAGCAACATCGGGATATTCACCGGTTTGCCTGAATCAATGGCAGGCAGGGTTATGCGGCAAGCCAAAAAGTTTCATACGATAAATTGAGGTTACTTCTTCTTTTGCACAAGAAAAAGATTGATATACCTTGTATCAAGATCGGAAATTGCAACTCTTCCATATTCATTTTCAATTTCATTAAAAATACTTTCGAAAACCCTACCTAACTGTTCAGTAATCTCAATTTCTTTAAGACCTGTCCTTTTGGAAATCCAGCTTAAAAATGATTCTTTGACTAAAATATCTATTTTGCGGTTTTTTCCTTTTCCTTTCCAGAGAGTTTTATAAAAGCGTTTGAATTCATCAAGAAATATTGGTAACGGCTCTTCAGGCAGGCCGAGGCTATTTCTTGCAAAAAGAGTAAGAATGAGTTTTTTATAGTTCAAGTTACTGCTTTTTATCTGTTTGATATCGACATTTATTAAAGAAAGAAGATCATCGAAAGAAATTGCTTCTTCCAGTATTTTACGACTTTCAATAATATCTGAAGCAGAAAGAAATTCCCGGAATATATAACTGCCTTTTTGTTTTTCATAATAGAGAGGTTTTTTGATTAATAGTCCGCCCAATACTCCCATCCATTCCTCATCCCAGAAATGTAAGCCAAGCCCTTGTTTGGTAAACCATGCTTTGTTCAGCCATTTTTTTGCGCGTTCTTTAAGTCCCAACGCAAGGCTAAAACCGGTTCTGAAAATGCGCTCAAGCTGATACTCACTTATAATGGCTGTAGCGTTAACAGTATCCGGCTTTTGATTTTCAGTTATCAAGCATTCGATTCCAATGCTTAAATATCCACATGCCTTTTTGACAATATCTTTTAGTTCATCTTTGTTTTTAATTGCTTTTTGATCTGCAGAGATAATCTGGTTACAAAGGGTGGCAAATTCTGCCTGAAGCTTTATGAGTGTTTCATTTATATCAATTCTTTTGAGCGCCATCGAAAACAGATTGTCATCTTTTAACATTTTTATGGGATAAAGGGGCAGGGGTAGCAAAGGTATGTTTTTGTTACTTCTTTTAAGAGCTTTTTTTCTGCCTGTAATAGTTTCCGGTTTTAAAGAAGAGTAAATCCCTGCAGCTTCATCAAAAGGCAGAAAGCCCTTTTCTGAAAGTCTTACATTTTTTAAACGGTAAAATTCTTCTTCCATCTCAGCCGGAAGCACGGCCATTGTTTCTAGTAGTATATTCTGGTATTTTATATGATCGTATTCTGCAATTTTTTCCAGCATATTTGAGATAAAGTCTTTTTTATGTTCTTTATAGGTTTCTTCTTCCGGTTCAATATCCGGATCATATGGTTTATCTTCGTAATTATCGATAACCTTAAAATAAAAAATATCGTCTATTGTCATAAAATCATTGCCAAGCTCTGATGGGTCCTGATCATGTTCCCTTACAGCGACTCTTATGTTTTTATAGAGATAAAATTCTACAAGATCTGTTTTCTTCTCAACTACCCATTTGGCAAAGCGTGCCGAATCAACCTGAAAGAGAATATCAAACCACCTTGTTAAAGAATTTGTTTCAATCCTGTCTTTTTTCCAGAGTTCAATATCAAGTATATATTCCCATTGTTTGTCGGAAGCTAAATTAAGCAGCTCAAAAGCATCATAAATACCTATATCGTTAATAAGAAAATAAAAATCTTCTTCCGAAAAGGAATGTACAAGAGCTGCCGGATGCTTTGCTTCCAAAATACTGTCTATGGCCTTTTCGGGAGGCATTGTTATAATCTCTTTTTTTTGAAAATTGAGATCGGCTGCCCGTTTGTCTGCTATGCTATATTCATTATTCATGACTTTTTATGATTCCGTGGAATGACTTTTAAAAGAAAATTAAACATATATATATGCTACATTATAACCATAACGCTGTTTGCTTAACAAGCGGTTTTATAATTGCAGAAAAATATAAAATATAATAAGGTCATTCAAAACGCTTTCCCGACAGTAAAATATCTTACACATGCTTCTTGCACCGCGATTCTTATGCCATAAAGTAATTGCAGATTGCAAAACCAACAATTGGAAAAGACCATTAATGATAAATAGCAGTTTCTGGAAATCTGTTTTTAACAGAAGAATGTTCATTTGTATCTTTACCGGTTTTACTTCCGGTTTGCCTCTTTATATCCTGATTTCATTGATACCCGCCTGGTTAAGAACTGAAGGTGTCGATTTGTCTACTATCGGGCTGTTTTCAATTATCCAGTTCCCCTATACCTGGAAATTTGTCTGGTCCCCGTTTATGGATCGATACGTGCCGCCTTTTTTGGGCAGGCGGCGTGGCTGGCTACTTATAACGCAAGTTGCCCTGTTACTGGTTATTGTTTCATTCGGTATGTTTAATCCCAGGCAATCAATCTGGGTAATCGCGATCTTAAGTGCTACAGTCGCTTTCTTTAGTGCCAGTCAGGACATTGTTGTTGATGCTTACCGGCGGGAACTATTGCCCGACAATGAACTAGGGCTTGGTAACTCAATTCATGTTAATGCCTATCGAATATCAGGTTTGATTCCCGGATCACTATCTTTGATATTGGCGGATCATTTGCCCTGGGATACGGTATTTAAGATAACCGGATTGTTTATGATAGTTGGAATAGGCATGACACTGGCGATTAAAGAATCAAGCCTCAATGTGGCGCCGCGTACGCTAAAAGCTGCTATTGTGGAGCCGTTTAAGGAATTTATTGGCCGTAAAGGTATTGCCAGTGCACTATTGATAATGGCGTTTATGTTTCTTTATAAAATCGGTGATAATATGGCTACGGCATTAGCCACGCCTTTTTATCTCGATATGGGTTTTACCATGACTCAAATTGGATGGATTGCCAAAAATGCTGCATTGTGGCCGATGATTATCGGTGGCATGATAGGTGGTTTGCTGATGCTTAAAATCGGTATAAACCGCGCCCTTTGGTTATTTGGAATCGTGCAGCTGGTTACCATAATAGGTTTTGCAATTCTTTCACAGCTGGGTAATGACATAATTGCGCTGGCTGTTGTAATCAGTATGGAATATCTGGGTGTTGGTTTGGGCTCGGCTGCATTTACTGCCTTTATTGCGCGATCTACTCATCCAAAATATACTGCAACCCAATTTGCACTTTTTACAGCCTTTATGGCTGTACCCCGAACCTTTGCCAATGCATCCGTAGGTTTTATTGTAGATGCCGTTGGCTGGACTAAGTTCTTTATCTTCTGCACTATAATTGCTATCCCCGGCATGCTGTTATTATTTAAAGTAGCGCCATGGAATGAAAATCCGGAGGCTCTTGGTGCTCAGGACATCAAACCCAAACAGATATAAAGTTAGGCTGCCTTTCATTTTTCGCTAAGTTTAAGAAGATCGGCAGGAGTTACAATAGCACCGAATGCTTTTTTGAGATTAAGAAGTCCTTCCTTCTGCTCATTTAACACTTCAAATAATTTGTCCGGCACACCTGTTTCTTTTCCGTAAGCTTGGATTTGCAGATCAACTCTTGCAACAATATTGTCAATGTATAGAGAAAATTGCTTTATATAAAGCGATTCCGGATATTCTTTTTTTATAATTGTCCAAAATAAATTTTTAAGCTCATCATATTTGGGTATCCCGCCGATAGGCGTTTCTATTACACCGACTTCATCATAGGCTTTTCTCTCCAGCCATGACAGCCACACCTTTACATCACGTTTTTCACCCAAGAGTTTATCTGAAGTCCCGCCTCTGGCCTTGTCGGAAAGGAAATAATTCAGTCCTGCCATAACAGGCTTATAGTTTTCTGCTATTATTTTATTTCCAAAAAACCGGAATTGGGCATCCATATAATCGGCCATAGGCCCGGGTATAAAAGGTGCATTAGCCCAGGGAGCTCTGTTTACTCCTGTTGCACCAACTTCTGTAGAGGTTGCGGCAGATACTATTGATGCGCCTATTACTACGCCGTGATCTGAATTCTTTGCCACGCGGATAGGAGGCATTGTATCGCTGTCACGCCCGCTGTATGTGATTATTCTTGTAATAACGCCTTCAGGATCTTCGCTACTAGGTGAATAGTTTGCGATATCTTTTGATGTCAGAGTAACCCGTGCATTGGAGTGTGATATAGGGACAGGCTTCCCGCTTTTATCCGTCATGCCTTTTTTCCAGAAACCCTGAAAATTGAACCCTTTTTCAGGCGGTTCTTCTCCGTTTCCTGCCCAATGGGGAATTGCGTTATCGTCAACAAGAACATTAGACCATATGACTTCTGTTCCTTCTTTTCTCAAAAGATCCATCAACAACGGATCACCTTCCCAGTTCAGATTTTCAACAATGCCGAATATTCCACATTCCGGATTAACAGATCTTATGGTGCCGTTTTCGTCGATCCACATCTGGGCAAGATCGTCACCTATAAAATAGTGCCCTGCCATGGCCGTGGTTGTTTTTCCGCATCCGCTTGGAGCAGCTCCTGCAAACCAGGTTAAACGGCCCTGTGGTCCTTCAATACATGTTATGAACATATGCTCCGAAAGTTCATTCCCACGGTTTTTGTAAACAGCCTTATCAACGGAAAATCTATGGTTTCCTTTCTTCAACAAAAGGGTATTTCCGGCATAAGTACAATTAATGCTGTATGTTGTTTGATAACTTCTATCCATGTAAATACGAGCATCCGGAAGGTCTTCCGGCCTGTTTTGACCCTGACTGTGGAGATTAGTATAGAAATGTCCCAGCCTTTCCACTTCTTTATCAAAATGAAGATATGCATTTCTGTAAAGTATTTCGGCGCTGTGCATGACATAGGCGGAACTTGTAATCTCTATAGCCGGATTGGACATAGGAGATCCTAAAGGCCCACGCATATAAAATCCTATTAACATTACCTTGCCACGCATAATGCCGCTCATTTTGTTTTTAATATCATTAAGCGCATCGGTTCTTAATATTTTTTTTGCAAGGGAATTTACTTCTTCCCCCTCATTTACTATATAAAAAGTTCTATCTGTTATACGCCCTTGCTCTTCTTTTAAATCAAAATGTATAGTATGCCCCTTCAATGAAAGCTTTGCTTCTTCACGATTTATAAGGGCAAGCTCTCTTATATATTGATGGTCTTTTTCAGAACCGGTACATACGAAAACACTATTCGGCTGACACATTGCAATAGAATTTGCAATTTTTAAAAGCACGTCTTTTTGTTTTATTTTAAGGAGCTTTGAAAGATTATCACGATCAATTATTTTTTCAAAAATTTCACAAGCAGAATCAAAAGATTCTATCCCGCCTGTTTCGAGTATAATATCAGCCCCCTTATTTTTTAAAAGCATGTGAGTCTCCTATCGGATATCAATATCAATTTTTTCACATCCGGGCATAACCTTAAACTTATCCTGTTTAAGCAAATTCTGGTGTATCCATAAAAGCACTTTATCGAATTCGTTTTTCAGTTCGTTTAGTGCTTTTCCTCTATGGCTAACCGAGCTCTTTTCCTCCATACTCATTTCGGCAAAAGTTTTTTTAAAAGGAGGATAGTAAAATATGGGATCATAGCCAAATCCGTTCGTTCCGGAAGGTTCTTCTGTAATAATACCCTCGCAACGGCCCTCATATGTGAGGGCGCTACCAGTCGGCATGGCAATAGATATTACACACTCAAAAGCGGCATTTCTGTTTTTTTTCCCTTTCATTTCAGAAAGCAGCTTCAAGCATCGTTTTTCGTCGGTAGCATTTTCCCCACCATAGCGGGCGGAAAAAACACCGGGTGCTCCACAAAGAGCTTCAACTAAAAGACCTGAGTCATCTGCAAGAGCCGGCAACCCAAGTATTCTTGCTGCAAAACTTGCTTTTTTGTATGCATTTTCGTCAAAGGTTTTTCCATCTTCTTCAATGACAGGTATGGGACCAAAATCAGTAAGATTTTTAATTTTAACAGGATGATCTTTGAAGATATCTGCAATTTCTGCGGTTTTGCCGTTATTTCTGGTAGCTATAACGAGAGTAATTAAATTGTTCATAATGTATGTTTTAAATTTATAAATAAATGAATGAATCGATTATTTAAACTAAAAAAATATCTATAAATCATGGTTCGCTCTTTGTAAAGTGTTTTCATCTCTTTTGGATTCAAATAATTTCATTTGTGACTTATGCAATTTTTGATCTTTTAAATACCATAGCGCTCCAATCTTTTTCTCTATCTTCCCAGCAGTATGTAAAAAGATTATTTGTATATAATTTAGAAAGTTCATCACATTCGGAAACTTTTATGCCTGAAAATACGAGCATGGAATTTGTTCCGGTTAGTTTTGCTATTAACGGATGTAGACTTTTTAATGTGGGATAGCGCAGATTTGCTGTAATAATTGAAAAATGCCCGGTTATTTTTTCAACAGGCATATCCGATATTTCTATCCTGTTTACAAGTCCGTTAATTATTACATGTTCCCGTGCCTCATTTATTGCACATTTATCAATATCGATACCCAGGGCCTTCTGTACTCCAAGCAAAACACAGGCAATTGCGAGAATCCCGTTTCCCGTCCCAATATCAAGAGCTTTTGAATTAGTGTTGCTGTTACCAATAAGGCTGTTAAATTCAAAAGCATGCTCTATACCTTTTAGGGCAAGCCTTGTAGTAGGATGATCTCCACGTCCAAAAGATATTCCCGATTGCATTTTTATTACGATCTCATCAGCTTTTTTTGAGTATCTTAATTGATGAGGCACAAGGAAAATCCGTTTTGATATTTGTACGGGTTTTTCCAAAGATTTTTCCAGAAATGAACATCCATGTTTATATGAGTAGCAGATATCTCCTGATGCAACAAGTTCATCCACAGCTTTTTTAAAAGCATACCTTTCAATCTTACACTGCTTTTTTAATACCTTGTAAAGCATTCCAAAAGTCAGCGGTTCCAAAGAAGATAAAACTGTTTCATAAATATGTTTTTTTAGCTTATTAATATCCGTAATAAAGTCCATAACCGCTTCATTATATTAGTTTTTGAAACTGGCTCAAATCTTTTCAGACGATTCATCGGCAAACAGTGTATCCAAAGGACTTATAGGTACTTTGGACATATTTCGCAATACATGAGTATAGATCATTGTTGTTTCAACATTTTTGTGTCCTAAAAATTCCTGGACTTCTCTGATATTTACACCATTCATAAGTAAATGTGTTGCAAAACTATGGCGCAAGGTATGTACGGTGGCGTGTTTGGCAATACCAGCCTTTCTTACCGCAGAAGCAACGATTTTCTGAATGGAGCTGGGGCTTATATGATGTCGGCGAACCTTGCCGGAACGGGGGTCAACCGAAAGAGTCGCAGAAGGAAAAGCATACTGCCAGCGCCATTCTTTTGCTGCATTTTGATATTTTCTATCAAGGGCACCTGGCATATATACTTCACCAAAGCCTTTGCCTAAATCCTGCTCATGAATTTTTTCAACCGCGTCCAGATGCTTTTTTAGTTTACTTATAACAGCATTGGGAAGAACTGTTATTCTGTCCTTATCACCTTTTGACGCCCGGACAATAATAGATTTTGCTCCAAAATCAATATCTTTAACCCGCAATCTGACTAATTCCATCAGCCGCATTCCGGTACCATAGAGAAGATGCACAACAAGAGCATCCCTGTCATTTAATTGCTCAAGCAGACTGCGAACTTCATCCTGGGTTAATACAGCAGGAAGCTTCGGGCCTCTTTTGGCCCGTACCGTTTTACCCAAATCCTTCAAATCAATTTTGAGAACTTCCCGAAACAAAAACAATAGCGCATTGAAGGCTTGATTTTGAGTTGAAGACGATACTTGCTGCTTGATTGCCAGGTGACTGAGAAAACCTCTGACATCCTTTTCATCAGCTCCCTGATTTACCCAGTCTTTGTTTTTTACTTTGGTCAGGTAGGCATGAAAACGTTTGAACCAGTCTATATAAGTTCTTTCAGTGCTGTAGGCATAGTGCTTAATACGTAATATTTCGCGAATTTCTTTTATTATTTTTTGATCATCCGGAAATTTGTTTTCAGCCTCTGTGTCTGCATTTGGTGAAAGTATTGCAGTGCCACCGGATGTAGGCAGGAAATTATTAATGTAAAGTTTTATGGCATTTTCAGCCTGTGTGATTTGCCAATCCTGAAGTTCCCGGTCTTTTTTTAAAGCATCAAGAAATAATTGAACTCTTAAATCCAATGCTTTATCCTGCCGGGTATTGGAAAATTTTATAAACTTGTTAACCCAGTTAGCATAAAATGGAATTTGGTTTTCAGGAACCAGTTCATTGTCCAGGATATATTTTTGAAAATCAGGTAAAATATTATTCATTATTTTAATATAACAGCCTTGCTTTTGGATAATTCGTGATAACATGTATTACGTATAACATGATAATAAACACATTATACGTAACTCTTCAATAATAATTATTTGATTTTTTGCAAATAATATTTTATAGGAATTAGTGTTTAATAAAAAGTAACCCTTAAAACCTATAAATTACGTACTACGTATATAAATTGATATGCAAAAAGAAAATGAAAGATAAAGATCTTACAGGATATTGTGGCCTCTACTGTGGTGATTGCATTCGCTATAACTGCAGAGCATCGGAATTATCATCTGAGTTGCTAAGGGAATTTGAAAAACATCATTTCAATGAATACGCAAATGTTAAAAAAGTCCATAATAGCGCATTTGAAAACTTTGAAAAACTGACTGATTTGTTGAAAGCAATTTCTGAGATAAATTGTGAAACACCCTGTGGTTCTGGCGGAGATGGTTGCGGAGGGTCATGCATAATAATCAGTTGCGTTCATGAAAAGCAAATACAAGGGTGTTGGGAATGCGAAGAATTTGCAAATTGTGAAAAACTCAATTTCTTAAAACCGTTCCATGGTAACAGCATAGTTGAAAACTTACGTAGAATACAGAAATATGGAATTTCTGATTGGGCAAAACACAGAGAAAAGTGCTATCCGTGGGTATAGGACACAAAAACAGCATATCAAACGGGTCGAGCAGACTGGAATTCGTCACGTTTTTAAATGCTATTTGGGTGGCCAGTCTGCTCACCCTTACGTTACAAATTACTAATTCCTAATGAAAGGAAAAATCAATGACTGAACAAAAACATGGAAGAATTGAAAATCCAGTTCTTGAACAAAGTGCTCGACGTAAAAGAATAGATGCACGTCGCAAATATATTCAAGAACATAAAATATCAATTATACTTACAGTAATTGGCCTTATCATAGCCATTATAGCTTTATTAAAATAACGTTTTATAGGCTAAAGCACATATGGCCGCAAGCTGTAACACGTGCAGAACCACATCAATACACGGCCAGGGTAAAGAATAAAAACTATCTTTTAAAGTACTCATAACAAACCTCCTAAATATTTTTTATAACCAATCAATCAACCCAACACCGAGTAAGTAAGATTTTATCTCCATTAACGGTGGCGGTGTGGGTTATTTCCACCGTTGTGCATTTAGAATATGATATGAAATGATCCCTTTAAATTCTATATATTCAGATTTTGATCTAATTTGGCGGTTTTCTGATGCAGAGAAGTATGTTCAGCTTTCTGAAGCCGAATTTAGACGTTTTCACCCTATTCCTTCGGATGAAAGTATAAAGCTCTGGAATGAGTATGTTTACCCAAGCAATAATTCACGCGAACATCACCTTACTGAGCTTTATGTACAGAAAAATATAAAATGGCCAGACGGTCCTACTTTCAAGACAGACGATGACGTAGTAGAAAAGGAAATCGCTTCGTTACTTCGAAAGTCCTTTCCTTTACCCGACAACACAACAGTTTATTTCTTTTGGCACGCGGAAACATGTGTGAAGACCGATTGGGGCCTTTTTTTGAGTTATTGGGACGATTTTTGTTATCCTAGTGATGATAGCGATGTGATTGTAATTCCTGAATTTGATAAGGCTATCATTTATATAGAAGATAGATGGCACTTTTTACCAAAGGCACTTGGCAAAACTATTTTTCAGCATCAAGAAAATGTTTGATGCACAACAAATCAATTAACCCAACACCGAGTAAGTAAGGTTTTTTTATCCATTAACGGCGGCGGTGTGGGTTATTTCAAGCGTTCTGTGCATAAAAATGAAAAATAAAGTCCATCAAATATCGTCCCTATTATTTATTCTGTTGTTATTATTTTCATGCTCTCGAAGCTACAACGGCCAATATTTTTCGTTCCCGCCGGGCAGCAAACCACATGAAAATAATTGGACATATTTATGCAAAGTTATCAGTTGGGACCCTGTTGGCA